>CAZTVJ010000107.1:0-2081 GCA_964616935.1 uncultured Acidimicrobiales bacterium
CGCTGCCGATCATGGTGAAGGTGCTCGGCTACCTCGACGACCATCGCGGCGTCGCATCCAGCACCGTAGGTCCGGAAGATCTCCACGTCTGGCTCGGCGACTACGTCGGGCCCCACCTGTTGGACCTGATCCCAACGGCCGACCAACCGGTGGCGCTGTGGGATGGCCGCGACGCACCTCGGGTCATCTCGTGGATCGCCGAGAGCCCCCCGGCGGCCGTCGTCCTCACCGGGTGGATCACGCGCACCGCCGAGCTGGTCACCACGTCGGCCAGCGTCGCGTCGACGCCGACCGAGCTGTTCCAACGGCTCGATGTCGTCAGCGTGCAGCTCGGCGTCGCGATAGGTGCCGTCGAGCGCGGCGTCACGATGGCGGCAGCTCACGCCCACACGGCCTACGGGCAGCTCACGGGAGCGCTCAGCGTCATCGCCGGGCAGTTTCTCGGCCGCGCCCTCGACGGGCTGTTCCCCGGCTCGGGCTTCGTTGCCGGTCTCGGCCTCGGATGGCTGACCGATCGCGTGTTGGACACCCTCGAGGCGAACGACTGGTTCGACGAACCACTGTCCGAACGCGAGCGGGCTTCCCAGATGGAGCGCCTCGGGGGCAAGCTGCAGATCGGCGCGATGCAGGCTGCAGCGCTGGCCTCCCATCGCCACCTGGTCGTCACCGGTCAGCTCCCCGCCACCAGCCCGCCCCCGCGCGCTCCGAGCCCCGACGCGCTCCCGTCGGCCTATCGAGGTCAGCTCGATCGCTGGGCGCGCACCGGGTCTGCAGGGCAGACCGTGATCGCCGACGCGGCCGGGGCGGTCCACGACGGGATCGACACGGGCCGGACCATCGGTCGGGGTGAGCGCGACGAGCTGATCGTCGAGGATGACGACCTGCTGTCCGAGCTTCGTCGAGCGGCGGAGGGGCGCACGCCCTGAGCGGCGGGTCGGTCGTCGCTATGGCACGTCGACCGGCGTGGCGAAGCGGGCCGTGCGACCGGGTGCCGTCTCCACCAGCACCCCCCGCTCCCCCGTCCCGGCGAACGGGAGCTGGACGTCGTAGGCCGAGAAGTGGTTCACCCCCTCGGCCGTGAGGGGCACCGGGATGGGCCCGAGGTCGCGTCCGGGCAGGGAGAGGCGCGCTTCGGCGCCCTGCACCCGAGCCAGCGACCCCCCGGGCAGGGAGACGTAGACGTGCAGGGCGTTGGTGCTCCCCCGCTGGGCCGGCTCGATGTTGACCGACGCGATCGTGTCGTTCTGCACGAGGGTCGTGCTGAAGGCGGCGGCGGGGCGGGAACCGGCGAACGCCGGCGCCGTCCCCACGAGCACGGCGGTGACGGCAAGCACGCCGGCGCCGAGCAGCAGCTCCGACAGCAACGTCTCGCGCAGCTCTCGGGGTGCCGGCCACCGGCGGCGCACCACCCGCCGGGCCAGCGCGCCAAGGGCCACCATCGCCGCGACGAGGAGCACCTTCAGGGTGAGGAGACGCCCGTAGTCGCTCGACCAGATGGCGTCGAGGCGGTCCAGGATCCGGGCCCCTTGCAGCACGCCGGTGGCCACGATCAAGGCGACGCAGCCGAAGGCGAGCGCCGAGAAGCGTTCGACGGCCAACGTCTCTTCAGGCGCGGGCGCCGGGGCCGCAACGTCGGTGGAGCCGGCCGGCCCCGTGGCGACGGCGGCACCGACGCTGCGAGCAACGGGGAGCTTCCTGGCGGCCAGGACGCCGAAGGCGAGGTAAGCCAGACCACCGACCCACACCACCATGGCACCGACGTGGATCGCGGCGAGCGCCAACCCGACGAGCGGCAGGCGACCGGTGCCCGCGTGCCCCGCGTAGGCGACCGAGAACGCCATCACGGCACCGACGCTGGCCGCCACGGCCTGCCACCACGCGGTGCGGACGTTGCGGACCAGGAGCACCAGCAGCAGGGCCGCCACGCCCGCTCCCACCCGCAGGAGCATGGCCGTCCCGAAGCGGGTTCCGGCCACGTCGGCCCACAAGGACGGTGCGTCGGCGACGGGCCGCCCCGTCACGAAGGGGCCTTGGAGGGTGAGCGCAGCGAGTGCCGTCGTGACGACCAGCCCCCACCCCAG
>CAZTVJ010000108.1:0-1970 GCA_964616935.1 uncultured Acidimicrobiales bacterium
GAGCGCTTGGACGACGAGGTGCTCGCCATCGCCGAGCGGGTGGCGAAGGTGCCGCCCGACCTGCAGGCGCTCAACAAGCGGGTCGTACATCGCGCCATGGAGGTCATGGGCATGCGCGACGCCATGCGGGCCACGGCCGACATCAACGCCATGGGGTTTCACCAGCGCTCCTCGCGGGAGTACTTCGCGCGCTTCGCCGAGGGTGTCACCTCCGCCCTCGACGCACGAGACACCCAGTTCGGTGACTACCGCACGAGCGAGGAACCAGACACAGGCCGCGCCTGACGCCTGCGTATCCTGGGCCACGGCGGCGACTCTTCTCGGGTGAGCACTCGGAGGACGGCCATGGTGGGTTGGCGAACGGTGGCAGTGGCGCTGGCCATCGTGGCCGGCGCGGCGGCTGTGGCGGGTGGGCCCGGCCGCGCCGCGGCTCAGGATGCTCCCGGCACCGAGGACGTGATCGTCACCGATCCGGGAGAGGGCTGGGTGGGCGTTCGCTGCCAGCAGGAGCTGGGCGTCACCGCGAATCGCCGGTGCTTCCAGGAGACGGCCTCGGGTGCCCTCGCGCAGATCGATGCCTTGGCCATCGCTGAGGGGATCGACGTGCTCGCACAGCAGGAGCTGTCGGCGGCGGTGCTCCAGGGCGAGCCGGTGGCCGTGGACGGGTTGGAGGCGGCCAGCGCAACCGTGCAAACCTTCGGCGGCGCCTCCGCGCTCGCGATCGTCGTGGCCGGTCGCCGCCACGTCTTCACGGTGCTCGTCATCACCGCGGGCGAGCTGTCGGACGCGGCGCGTCGCTTCGGCATCGGTCTCGCCGCTCGCCAGCAGGCGGCCGACGGCGGCCCACCCCCGCCCCGAGCCGCGGCACGGACGGGAAGCACCGACGAAGCAGAGCTGGATGCCTTGCTCTACACACCGTCTCCCGGATCGTCGTTGGAGGTCGCAGCCACCGTGACCCAGCGCGACACCTTCGACGCCCTTCGGCCCGAGGTCGACGATCGCCTCGTCGCTGTGCTGAACGAGAGCTCGACGCGCGTGCGCCTCGTCACCGCGGAGGGTGTCCCTGCCGTGCTCGTGAGCTTGGAGCGCTATCGGTACCCCTACTTCGCCGCGGTCGCGCTCGGGGCGCTCGTCGAATCGCCGTCGGCCATCGACCTCCCGGGGCTCGACCTGGTCCCCGGTGCCGTGGGTTTCCGGGCGTCCGATGCTGCCGGCGCGACCGCCGGGGTCGGGCTCCGCCGGGGCCGGTACGTGGCCCTCATCATCGCCGTCTCGCCACCAGGCGCGGCGGGGCCGGACGCCGAGCGCGCCTTGCGCGCCCTGGCCGTCGCAGTGGCGGGTGAGCAGGCAGCGCGGCTGCCGTCGGGTGGGTCGAGCGCCCACTTCTTCCCGACGCCGCTGGGCGCAACGCTGCTGAGCGTCGCGGTCACCACCGCGGTGTGCCTGGGTGCCGTGGCCGTCGGCCGCATCTCGGCCCGCCGGCGGCGCCGCCGGTCACCACGCCCGACCCGCGATGAGCTCCGGCCGCCGGGTGAGATCGTCGATGTGGGAGACGTGGCGCAGCGCCTCCGGCGGGGAGGCGTCGTCCTCGTGGCGGTGCAGGTCGTGGCCGTCAACCTGGTGGTGCTCGGCGTCCTCGGCATGGTCGGTGCCCTCGGCGGTCTGGGACGGTGGGGTGTCGTGCTCGTCGTGGTGGGGGTCGCGGGCGGGCTGCTCTTCACCCGTTGGCAAGCCCGTGCAGAGCTGCGCGCTGACGGCTTGGCCACCAGCGGCAAGGCGCCCGTGACCCGCGCCACGCCGGCCGGGGTGGCCGCTGGCATGGTCACCTCGGCGCTGTTCGTCGGGGGCGTTGCACTGGCCGTGCTGGGCTTGGCGAGCTTGGCGTTCGGGCCGTCGTTGAGCGACCTCGAGCGCTCCGATCGCGTGGGTGTCGAGCCGAGTCACCTTGCCTGGCTGCTGGCCGTCGCCGG
>CAZTVJ010000109.1:0-9943 GCA_964616935.1 uncultured Acidimicrobiales bacterium
GCCGAGCAGGAGATCCAGGTCGAAGCGGCGCAAGCGACCGTCGAGCAGGGGTCCGTCGATGCCCGACGGGGCCGGATGGACGAACAGGGGCACGTCGAGCTCGACGCACAGGCCATAGAGCCCGTCGAGGGCCGCGTCGTCGAGCAGCCGGCCGAAGTCCGTCCCGATGTAGGCGCCGACCAGGCCCAGCTCACCGACGGCTCGCCGCAGCTCGACGAGCGCGGCGTCGACATCCTGCATCGGCAAGGTGGCGAACCCGAGGAGCCGGCCAGGGTGTTCGGCCACCAGCGCCGCCATCGCATCGTTGTGGCGCCGGCAGAACTCGGCGGCGTCGACGGCGTCGATGTGGTGGAAGTACGTGAGCGGGTTCGGCGACACGACCTGCAGGTCGATGCCGGCGGCGTCCATGGCCTCGATGCGCTGCTCAGGGTCCATGAAGACCGAGCCGCGGTAGCGAACACCGCACAGCTCGTAGCCACCGACGCGGAAGCGCTGTTCGCCGTCGACCTCGGTGAGCTCGGGGCCGTGCTCGCCGGCTGCGCCGAGGACGAGCTCGAGCACGGCGTGCGCGTGGACATCGATCACGGACGCCGCACGGCCGCAGGATGCGAAGACCAACGCCGGGGGCGGGCTTTCGGGCGGTCGGCCCGCCACGCCCGGCGTCTCCACCCAGTAGATGTCCGCAGCGGCGGCGTTGTGACCGCGGCGGCCCCGATCACGATGGTGACGTGAAGACGACGGGGTAGCTGCCCCAGTAGGGCCGCTTGGAGGTGGCGCTCATCTCCGGTGGTTCGGCCGGGTCGGGGCGGGCGCCGCGGTCGAAGAGCGCCTGCACGGCCACGCTGACCAGGCCGTACAGGTGCTCGTGCTCGGGGTCTGACGGGTCAGGCAGGACTCCGGCGGCCAGGTCCTGGCCGATGCAGGCGTGCATCCCGCTGCCGAACGACAGGCCGTAGGGGAACACCCCTTCCGGCACGCTGCGGTACGGGTTGAAGCTGGCCGCATCGTCGCCGAACACGGTGACGTCCCGGTTCACGCTCATGAGGTCGACGACCACCTTGGAGCCCGCCGGCACCACCGTCCCGTCCCGCAGGGTCACCTCACCGAGCGCCCAGCGCATGGCGACCGGCGAGGAGGGCTCGAGGCGGACGGTCTCGTGGATGCAACGCTGCACCCAGGCGCGATCGTGCGTGCGGGCCCCGTCGTCGGGGTGGGCGGCGATCCACTCGAAGATGTGGTGGGTGGCGCGCACCAGCGCCGTGGCCGACGTATGCGCGCCGGCCAACAGGTAGAACGCGATCTCCCGGCGGATGACGGGCCGGCTGAGCTGCAGGTCGTCCTGGTTGCGGAGCAGGATCGTGAGCACATCGCGAGGCAGCTCCGCCTCGGCCGTACCGGCATCGAGCATCGCCTGGCGGCGCTCGATCGAGGGAGCGAGGAACTCCGCATCGAAGCGTTCGAGTGCGTCGGCCACCTCGGCCTTCTTGGCGTCCTTGTCCCCGAGGTAGTGGGCGAGCGTCGCCCCCTCGATGAACGTCATGAGGTAGCGGTAGAGGTGGTCGGTCTCCTCCGGCGTGCCGAGTGGGCGGTCGATGCCGGCGGTGATCGCGGCCAGGTTCATCATCAGCTGGTGGCCGAGGTGCACCAGCTCGGCGTGACCGTCGGCCACGTAGGGGGCGAGCGTCGCGTCGACGACGGGTGGGAACATGCTCGCCTCGTAGACGGCGAAGGTGTCTCGCCGGAACAGCCGGTTCTCCAGCCGGCGCCTGGCCCGGTGGTCGTCCCCGTGGAGGTTCACCAGGACGTCGCCCATCACCACCTCACCGGCGTCGTAGAGGGCCTGACGCAGGTCCTTCTCCCGGTAGGCGTGGCGGGCGTCGTCGAACGTCGTGATCGTGAAGACCTTTGCGTCGGTGGTGTCGGTCATCGTCGTGCCCCCCAGCGGCTGGTGCACCCACGATTCTGGCACCGGCGGCAACTCCCTCGACCACCCGTTATCGGATCCGATAACGTCGGGGCATGACCGAGGGTATGCCGGACCCATCCTTGACCGACGTCTTGTCGAGTGCGGCCCGGCTGCAGGAGCTGGTGCCGGGAGCCGTGCTGGTCGGGGGCTCGGCCGCTGCCCACCACGCTGGCCACCGCATCTCGCTGGACCACGATCACGTGGTCCCGGACCTTGCCGACCGGTTCGACACGATCCTCGACCACCTCGAAGCGGTCGGCGACTGGTCGACGGCGCGGGCGCAGCCCGGCAAGGTGATCCTGGGCTCGCTCGGTGGTATCGAGTCCGGCATCCGCCAGCTCCGCCGCACCCGCCCCCTCGAGATCGAGGTGGTCGAGGTCGGCGGGCGCCCCCTGCGCATCCCCACGCTCGTCGAGACCCTGCGCATCAAGGCATGGCTTGCCCTGACCCGGAACCAGGTTCGTGACTACCTCGACATCGTGGCGCTGACGGACGTGATCGGCGTCGACGTTGCCGCCCGGTCGCTCGTCGACCTCGATGCGTACTACGCCGACCTCTACGAAGGCGACGGTCGAGCGGCGACGCAGCTCGCCCGCCAGCTCGCCGACCCGCGCCCCAGGGATGCCGGCATGATCCGTCGGCTCTCGGACTACAAGCGACTCGACGTGCGGTGGCAGGACTGGGCGAGCGTGGTAGCGGACGCTCGGGCGCTGGCCGCGCGCATGCTCGAGGTCGATCGATGAGTCCGGTCGCCTTTCGCAACGTCGATGACGCACCTGGTGGGCCTGTCCGTGACTGGTCGCCCGAGGCGGTTGAGACGACCCTCGACCGGGGGAGCCTTGCCGATTGGCGACGCCTCACCATCGAGATCCGGCGTTCGCCCTGGGGGCCGCTGGCCCGCACCGTCGAAGCGGTCATCTCCTGGGGGGAGCACGGTGGTGTCGATCTGCTCTTCGGCGAGGTGATCGCGCGTGCGCGCCAGGACCTCAGCCGTAGGGGACGCCGGCGATGGGCCGACCACATCGTCGCCCTCCGCCAGGCGACCGGCCTCTCACTCCGCGAGTTCTCGGCCCTCGCCGGCACGAGCGCGTCGCGCATGAGCGACTATGAGCAGGCGAAGGTGGCGCCCACCACGGACGTCCTCGCTCGGCTGGAGCACGCAGCCACCATCGCCCGCACCCGCGATGGGTGACCAACGCGAGCATCAAGCGTTCGTGACGCCGAGGCCGAGGCCGCCGTCGACGGTCATCACCGCGCCGGTGGTCCACTCGGTGGCGGCCAGGTGGGCGATGGCCTCGGCGATCTCCTCGGTGGTGCCGATGCGCCCGAGGGCATGGGCCGGCGCCATCGCCTCCAGCCGGGCGCGCGCCTCGTCGGTGCTGCCCAGACCGGCCCGGACGTTGATCTCGGTGAACACCGCGCCCGGCCGCACGCAGCTCACCCGGATGCCCTTCGGCCCCAGCTCGGCGGCCAGCACCCCGGTGAGCGTCTCGACCGCGCCTTTGGTGGCGGCGTAGGGCGAGGCGCCGGGGAAGGCACGCTGGGTGTGCACGCTGCCCAGGAAGATCACGCAGCCCTTGGTGGATTCGAGGTGGGGCACGGCGAGACCGGTGAGCAGCATCGGGCCGATCACGTTGGTGTCGAACACCGCCTTCAGGCGGGCCTCGTCGAGGTCGGTGATCGGGCCGCGCTCCATGTTGCCGGCGTTGTTCACGAGCACGTCCAGCCGTCCGCCGCCATGCTCGACCGCGGCCTGGACCAGGCGCTGGCGATCGGCGGCGACGGTCACATCGCCGGGGACACCGAGGCACAGCGGGTGGATGGACTGAGCGACCTCGGCCACCTTGTAGGCCCGGCGGCCGTTGATGGTGACGCGCGCGCCGCGCTCGCAGAAGTAGCGCGATGTGGCCGCGCCGATGCCCGACCCGCCACCGGTGACGATCACCGACATCCCTTCGAGCGACCTCATGGCTCGTCCCCCCGGGCCGCCCACGTGGCGAGGCCCCGCACGATGCTGGCATGGAGCTCGTTCGCGTACGAGCCCGGTCCGTGGCCCAGGAGGTCGACGGCGACCCGGCCGCCGCCGCGCTCGCGGCGCCAGATGATGGGATGGTCGGCGCCGGTGTGGTGGCCGTGCGCCAACACCTCCACCGGCCCGTGCCAGGCCAGGAAGCCGTAGACCTCGTCGGTCAGCGTGAGCACCGTGCCGTCGGCCAGCTGCACGTCGACCTCGTCGAGGGCAGGGTGGAACGAGCGGTCGCCCTCCCAGTCCCATGACGCCCCGAGCGTCTCCCCCCAGCCGGGCCAGTCGTCGAAGCAGATGACGCCGGTGTGCATCACCAGGACGCCGGCGCCTCGGGCCAGGTGAGCGGACAGGCAAGCTTGGGCGCCGGAGGGTGTCGTGATGGCCCACTGGGCCCGCTGGTCGGCGTAGCGCTCGGCCAGCATGCGCCAGCGCAGGGCGTTCACGACGAACAGGTCCCAGGGCTCCGCGGCGAGGCGCTCGAAGGCCTCGGCGGGGTCGGTCACGACGGTCGCTGCGATGGTGTCGGCCTGGAGCAGGTCGACCAGCGTGGCGCTGGTGCCGGCGAAGTCGTGCCCGACCCCACCGGACAGCAGGAGCGCTCGCCTCACGGCTCGTCGACGCCGACCGAGTCGACGCTCTTCGGCCGCGGCAGGTTGGCGAGGATGCTGATGACTACAGCCCCGTCGACCACCAGCTCGTGGCCGTTGACGTACGCCGCGTCGTCGGACGCCAGGAAGAGGACGGCGTCGGCGATGTCGTCCGCGGTGCCGAGCCGCCCGAGCGGCACCTTCGAGCCGCGCGCTTCGCGGATCTCGGCGTCGGCGTAGATCGGCTCGGACATCCCGGCGTCGATGAGCCCGGGTGCCACCGCGTTCACCCGGATGCCCTTGGGCCCCACCTCCAGCGCGAGCTGTTGGGTGAGCAGCGCAACCGCGGCCTTCGTGGCGCCATAGCCGCCCGCGTACGGACCGGGGTGGATGCCGTTGATGGAGGTGAGGTTCACGATGCTGCCGGGACGCCCCTCGGCGACGAGGCGGCGGGCGACGGCTCGGGCGCACACGAACGTCCCGGTGAGGTTCACGTCGAGCACGGCTTGCCAGTCCGCCAATGACAGCTCGAGGAGCGGGCCGAAGCGCACGATGCCGGCGTTGTTCACCAGCACGTCCGGGGTGCCGAAAGCGTCCAGTGCGGCTCCGATCGCCGCCTCGTCGTTCGTGGACGCCGCCAGTGCGGTTCCTGCGCATGCTTCGGCTACCGCGGTGGCGGCATCGCCATCGACGTCGAGGATGCCGACCCGGTAGCCCTCCGCCGCGGCGCGCCGGGCGATGGTGGCGCCGATGCCCCGCCCGGCCCCGGTCACGATCATCGAACGGCCGGCACCGCGCTGGTCAGCGGGCATCGAACACCACCGGATAGGAGCCGAAGTGGTCGCGAGCCGAGCTCGGGTCCCGGCGGGGCGGGTCGTCAGGGTCGGGCCGGGCACCATGGGCCAGCAGCGAGGCGCACATCACGGCCACCGTGCCATACAGGTGGCCGTCGAGGTCGCCCCCGTCATGCCAGGCCACCCCGCCGTCGAGCTCGGCGCCGATGCACGCGTGCATGCCGCCACCGAAGGTGTGGCCCCATGGTGGGATGCCGTCGGGCAGTGCGCGATGGGGGTCGTAGTGGCCGGCGTCGGGCCCGAAGACGTCCTCGTCGCGGTTGGCCTGCTCCAGCTCGAGGATCACCAGGGTGCCTTCCGGAATCGTCACGCCCGTCTTCAGCGTGACCGGGGCCAGGGCGAGCCGCCACGCGACGGGTGAGGCCGGGTGGAGGCGCAGCGACTCGTGGATGCCGCGCTGAAGAAACAGGGCGTCGGTGCGCGCCCGTTCGAGGTCGTCGGGGTGATCGGCGCCCCAGGTCCACAGGTCGTGCATGGCGTGGGTGAAGGCGTTGGCTGTGGAGTGCGAGCCGGCCTGGAGGTAGAACGCGACCTCCCGGCGCACCACCTCAGCGGGCAGGTGGAGGCGGTCCTCGTTGCGAAGCAGCACGGTCAGCACGTCACGCGGCAGCTCGTGGTCCGGTGTGCCCGCTTCGAGCAGGGCTCGTCGTCGCGTGACCGACGGTTGCAGGAAGAGGGTGTCGAACTCCTCGAGCGCAGCCGCCACCTCGGCCCGCACCTCGTCGCGGTCGCGCGTCGAATGGACCACCGTGGCACCCTCGGAGAACGTGGTGACGAACCGGTAGAGCGCCTCGGTCTCCTCGGGTGTGCCGGCAGGGCGGTCGACGCCGGCGATGTCGGCGGTGAGGTTCATCGTGGTCCGGTGGCCGATGGCCAGCAGGTCGGCCCGCCCGGCGGCCACGAACGGCGCCAGCGTGTGCTCGATGGTCGTGGCCATGACGTCGCGCTCGTAGTAGGTGAAGAGGTCGCGGCGGAACAGGCGGTTCTCGAGCCGGCGGCGATCCCGGTGGGCCTCGCCGTGCAGCGTGAGCAGGCAGTCCGCCATGATCACGCCGCCCTCGTCGTAGAGCGCCTGCTTCAGATCTTTCGAGCGGTAGGCCTCGCGGAGATCGTCGAAGCGGTCGAGGGTGATCGTGGGCGTCACAGCTGGGCGACGTCCCAGGTGAGCAGACCCGTCGAGTACGCGTTGACGGTCTCGCCGGGCAGCAGGCGGCGTTCCGGCCAGGGCCGTTCGAGGTCGACCGGAACGCCTCGGCTGATGACGGCCTTGATCCGGCTGCGGTCGCCCAGCACCGTGATGTCGGCCAGCGGGTCTCCGTCGACCACCAGGATGTCGGCGGGAAGCCCGGGTTGGAGCAGGCCGATGCCACCCGGCCGTTTGAGGGCGATGCCGCCGTTGGCGGTCGCGCAGGTGATGGCCTCCAGCGGCGTCAGGCCGAGGTAGCGAACGAACAGCTCCATCTCCCGGGCGTGCCAGTGGCCGACGGGCGTGATGGAGAAGCCGGTCTCGGAGCCGCAGAGGAACGGCAGCCCGGCGTCGTAGGCCTCGCGCAGCTTGGTTGCTGTGACCTCGATCTCGTTGCGGAAGAGGTCGACGCTGACCGGGCTGGCACCGACCTTGAGGCCGTAGTCGGCGAGGTTGGCGAGGAAGGTCCACGTCGGGCAGATGGGGGTGCGGTGCTCGAGCAGGGCTTCCAAGGCCTCGTCGTCGAGGAACGATGCGTGGTAGACGAGGTCGACGCCTGCTCGGGCGGCGTCGCGAGCGCTGCTCGCGTTGCGGCAGTGGGCGACGACCGGCGTCTCGAGTTCGTGCGCGGTGTCGCAGACGACCTTCATCTCCTCCAGGGTCCACACCTGCAGCTCGCCGGTGCGGCCGGGGATGCGCCCGGTGGCGTGGATCTTCACCCAGTCCGCCCCGAACTTGATCTGGTGGCGGGTCACCTCCACCATCTCGTCGCGGTTGCGCACCACCTGGGCGTAGCCCGCCGTGCCCTCGTCGGGGATCATGCGACCAGCGGTACCACCGACTGCGGTGAGCAGGGCGTGGAGGCCGGTGACCATGCGGGGGCCCTCGACGATGCCGCAGTCGATGGCGTCTCGCAGCGCCGGGCCGATCTCGTAGAGGCCGTCGGCGTCGAGGAAGCCGGTGACGCCGGCCCGGAGCATCTTCTGCACCTGCCAGGCGGCCAGGATGGCGGCGAAGGCAGGCTCGCGGTGGAAGAACAGCTCGTCGTTGCTGGCCGGTTCGCCGAGGGTGACGTGGCAGTGCGCGTCGATCAGCCCGGGGAGGATGGTGGCGCCGGTTGCGTCCAGAGTCGTGGGGGCGGGCGCTCCGTGTTCGAGGCCGGCCCGCACCTCGACATCCGGGCCGACGGCCACGATCTCGTCGCCCTGGACGAGAACGCTGGAGCCCGGCTTCGGCGCCGCGCCCGTGCCGTCGATGACCGTGCCGTTGCGGATGAGCAGTGTGCTTGGTGCGGCCAAGGCGATCCTCCCCCCGGGTGGTCGGCGTCGTGGTCGCGGATGGTACCGCTGGGTGCTCAGACGTCCGAACGACGAGGCAGGAGTGATCTTGACGGGAGCATCACCAGCCGGGGGACTGTCAGGTTTTCGGTGGATCTGACACTCCCTACGTACCCCCTTCCGAAGGATTGGGGTGCGGGCTGATGGAGTACTCGCTTGAGGGACAGGAGATCGGCCGTCTGTGTCTTGACTGTGCGGTGGCGCTGGAGACGGCGGACGGCACCGAACTGCGGATCGAGTCAAGGTTCCAGCTGTCGACCTCCGATGGCACGCAACCAGACGAGGTGGATCCCGATCACCTCGACCTAACCGGTGCCGCTGTAGTCGGCTTGCTCCGTCAGCGGGTTGTCTTGGCGTCCATCGCGGAGTCGGGCGTGCTGTCCCTTCGATTCGCTAACGGGCTTCGTTTGGAGTGCGAGCCGGACGAGCGGTTCGAGGCGTGGACGCTCGTGACGGCCGCTGGTGAACGAATGGTCTGCCTACCTGGTGGCGGCGTCGCCCACTGGCCGGGAGTTTCCTCGCCATGACGTCGTGCGTCAGGGCCTTCCGATGGCTGATGTTGGACATGCTTGCGGCTACGGGAGCCTTCCGCCTGGTGGTCAGCGGAGGCGCGATCGCGGCCACAACCACTCCAGCGGACGTAGGTACGACCTCCGCGAGCGCAGCCGACTTCACCTACGACGCGCCTCAGTGCGGGTCGACGGAGCGGCTACTGCCGTGCAAACGCTGCGATCGGGGATCGGATCGTCAAACCGAGGCGTGCAGCTTGGCGGCTGTCGAGGACCACGTGGCCCGGCCGGTTCACGGTGTGATCGGCTCGCCGGGCGGGCCGTACGAGGTCCGCCGAACGACCCGCACTCACCGCGACAAGGCAGGCGAACTCGTAACGGGTCAGGGCATCAGGACCGCCCAGGTGCAGCGGCCCGGTGACCGCCGGTCGTGAGCACAACGCCACCAGCGCCGCAGCCACATCTACGACGTGGGAGGGGCAGCGAACCTCGTCGGTGAAGAAGCCCATCGGCGAGCGGCCGTCGACGGCGTCGAGCACCGCGACTTCTGCTCCACTCGGGCGCTCGACCCCGTAGAGCAGCGACGGCCGCACGAGCACGGCGTCCGGACACGCTGCGACAACGGCAACCTCGGCCCTCGCCTTCCAGGACCCGTAGTCGTCGACGGGTGACAGCGACGCATCCTCGGTGTAGTGGTCCGGTCTGCCGCCGAACACCATGTCGGTCGAGACGTGCACGAACCGCGCCCCGACCGAGGCCGCCGCACTCGCCACGGCCGCTGAGCCCTCCACGATGGTGCTCTCGGCCTCCGGACCGCTCTGGGCGTAGGCCGCATGGATCATGGCTGCGGGGCGGAGGAGCCCCGACAATGCAGAGATGCCCGCCGCGTCCCTGACGTCGATGGACGCCCACTCGCAGGCGCCTCCCACCCGTCGCCCACGCGCCACGCCCACGACATCCCAACCTGCCGCGGTGGCGATCCGGACGACCTCGCGGCCCAGATAGCCGCTCGCTCCCGTGACGATCACCATGGCCACCAGGCAGGACGGTACCCTCGCCGCGATGCCCGACCCGCGTCCTGCTGCTGTCGAGCGGCACCCGCACCTGGCGCAGCCGAAGCGGCCAGGCTGGGTCCGGGTGGACCTGCACAGCCACACGATGTGGTCGGGCGATTCCACCACGACACCCGACGAGCTCGCGGGAGCGGTGGCCGATGCCGGCCTCGACGTCCTGTGCATCACCGATCACAACGCCGTGAAGGGAGCCCAGGAGCTGGTCGATCGTCTGCCCGGTCGCGTCGTGGTCGGCGAGGAGCTGCGGACCCACGCCGGCGAGATCATCGGGTTGTTCCTCGCCGACCGGGTGCCGTTCGGTGTCGCGCCTCGGGAGGCGGCCACGCGGATCCGTGACCAGGGTGGCCTCGTCTACATCCCGCACCCGTTCGACCCGATGCGGCGCAACCTGGCCGAGCCGGCGCT
>CAZTVJ010000110.1:0-2427 GCA_964616935.1 uncultured Acidimicrobiales bacterium
TTCCGCCGCCACAACGCGGCGCGCCGCTTCGTGGAGGCCGAGGTGTTCGCCGCCCTCGCCCAGTCGTCCCATCACGAGCTCGGGGCCGAGGACGTGCGCGACCGCACCCGCCACACCGACGAGCTACGAGTGGCCCTCGAGCGGGTCTGGCCGGTGCTCAGCCCGGCCCAGCTCCTCCACGACCTGTTCGGGTCCCGCGCGCTGCTCGTGCTGGCTGCGGCGAAGTGGTTGTCCGACGACGAGGTCGCCGTGTTGCATCGGCCCCGGTCCGGGGATCCTCACGACGTCCAGTGGACCGACGCCGACGCCGCCCTCCTCGACGAGACCCGTGCCCTCCTCGGCCCCAAGATCGGACGCAACGGCCGCGTGAACGACGAGGACGAGATCCGCACCTACGGTCATCTCGTCATCGACGAGGTCCAGGATCTCTCGCCGATGCAGCTGCGCATGGCGTCGCGCCGCTCGTTGAGCGGCTCGATGACGGTGGTGGGCGACATCGCCCAGGCCACCGGCACGCACGCACCGCGGGACTGGTCGGATGTGCTGGCCCACCTCCCCGACCGGCGACCCGCCCGGATCGCGGAGCTGACGGTCGGCTACCGCATCCCGGCCCAGGTCATGGCGCTCGCGGCGCGCGTGCTGCGCCTCACCGCGCCCGCGCTCCAACCGCCCACCTCGGTCCGTCACGGCGAGGATCCCCCCGAGATCGTTCGGGCCGAGCCGGGACAGCTCGGCCCGGCCGTCGTCGCCACCGTGGCCAGGCTCCAGGCCAAGGTGGGCGAAGGCAGTCTGGCCGTCGTCGTGCCACCGTCGCTCCTCGCCGAAGCGGAGTCCGCGCTCGTCGCCGCCGGCGTGCCCTTCGGTCAAGCGGCCCGTGGCGGGCTCGACGACGGCGTCAACCTGGTGCCGGTCGGGCTGGTCAAGGGCCTCGAGCTCGACGCCGTGGCCGTGATCGAGCCGAGCCGCATCGTGGCCGAAGAGGCCCAGGGCCTACGGGCGCTGTACGTCGCACTCACTCGCGCCACGAAGCAGCTCGCTGTCGTGCACGCCGAGCCCCTGCCCGAAGCGTTGCTCGACGACGCCGTCCTGGCAGGCTGATCCGCCATACTTACCACGGAGGCGGAAAAGGGCGGGGGCCGAGGAGCGGCCGTGCACTGCGTCAGATGCCATGCGCCGGTAGCAGCCGGTGAGAGGTTCTGCGAGTACTGCGGCGCGCCCCTGAAGCCGGGTCCATGGCGGCCGACGGCTCGCCTGCTCACGGTGGCCGGCCTCGTCGCCGTCCTCGTGCTGGCCTCGACGCAGGTCTACCGGGGCCTCAAGCAGGACGTGGAAGCCGTCGCCGGCCCGACGACCCTGCCCGCGACCACCACGGTCACGGTGGTGACGGCACCATCCGCCACTCCGGCACCGGCCACGGTCGCGCCGCCCGCCCCGGTGCCGACAGCGCTGCCGGTGGCGATCGTGAAGGCGGCTCGCATCGTCGCGAGGAAGCCGACCGCAGCAGCAACGAACGCCTGTGGTCAGGTGGACACGTTCGACGCGAGCTTCCTGCAGGACGGCGACTTCTCGACCGCGTGGCGGGTCAAGGGCGCCGGGGTGGGGCAGCGGGTGCAGCTGCGCCTGGCCGCTCCCACCCGCATCACCGAGGTGGGGCTCGTGCCCGGCTGGGCCAAGGTGGACGGGTGCGACGGCTCGGACCTGTTCCGCCAGAACCGAACGGTGGCCAAGGTTCGGTGGCTGTTCGACGGCGGGAGCTACGTGGACCAGGACCTGGATCCGGCGCCCGACCTCCAGGTCCAGGCGGTGGACATCGTCACCCGCAACGTGACGGTGCAGATCCTGGCCACCAACGCACCGAACGGCATCGACATGACGCCGATCTCGGAGATCCGCCTGGGGGGCCTCCCGGCCTGATGCTCGTGGCAATGGCTCGTCAGGCTTGGCAGGCGTGCGATGTTCGGCTACCCTAACCATCCATGGCCCTGCTCTGCCACTGCCACGTGGTGACCGAGCGATGCATCGAGGACGCCGTCCGGCAAGGCGCGACCAGCGTCTCGGAGGTCGAGGTCCACTGCAGCGCCGGCACGAGCTGCGGCGGCTGCGTGTCCGCGATCGAGGTGTTGCTCCAGCAGATGGTGGCCCGCCTGGATGGCGCTGCCGCCTGAACAGCAGCGGTAGGGTCCGGTGCCATGCAGGGCAACCCACAGGTCATCGAGCTGCTGAACGACGTGCTCACGGGTGAGCTCACGGCCGTCAACCAGTACTTCATCCACGCCAAGATGATGGACAACTGGGGGTACGACCGGCTCGCCTCGCACACGCGTTCGGAGTCCATCGACGAGATGCGCCACGCAGAGTCGCTCATCGAGCGCATCCTGTTCCTCGATGGCGTGCCGAACCTGCAACGCCTATCACCCGTCCGCGTCG
>CAZTVJ010000111.1:0-16814 GCA_964616935.1 uncultured Acidimicrobiales bacterium
CGTTCAGGTGCGTCCCCCCGGCGAAGGGGTCGTTGAGGACGACGTGGCTTCCCGCAGGGACGCCGGTGCCGGCGGCGGCGATCGCGGCCCGCACGGAGGCGGGCATGGACCCGAGGTGCACCGGGATGTGCTCGGCCTGGACGAGCAGCTCGCCGGCGGCGGTGAAGAGCGCGGCCGAGCAGTCGGCGCGCTCCTTGATGTTCGGGCTGAACGCCGCGCGTCGCAGCACCATGCCCATCTCGTCGGCGATGCTGGTGAGGCGGCCGAGGAGCACCGCCAGCTCGGCCGGGCCGAGCCCTGTGGCCGGGTCGGCCCTACTCATCGGGTTCTCCGCAGGAGGAAGGCCCCGGCTGCTGACGGCGTCGCACTCCAACCCTCGGGCACCCAGATGGTGCAATCCGGCTCGGCGACGACGGCCGGTCCGACCACTGGTCGACGGTCGGTGACGGGGAGGTCGGCCGGGTCGATCGGCGAAGCGATGGTGGCCCGCGCCCGCAGCGCGACGACCTCCACCGGCTCGTCGGGCCGGGCGAAGCCGTTGCGACGGCGGTGCTCGTCGTGAAAGGCCTCGACCGAGGACACGGTGAGCTCGTGGCTCTGCCCCCGGTACCGGCAGTCAAGGGCCGTTGTCGCTGCCGAGGAATCCACGTGGATTCCTCGAAGGGCGCGTCCGGCCTGCTCAGCGAGGGTCAAACGGGCAGCGTCCAGGCCCCGATGGTCGCCTGGCGACGGCCACGTCCGCACGACGTCGTGCTGGCGCGGCGCCGCCAGAAGGCCCACGGCGGAGAAGACACCAGCCCTGGCCGGCACCACCACGGCCGCCATCCCCAGCGCCTCGGCCAGCGCGCAGGCGTGGAGCGGCCCAGCTCCTCCGAACGCGACGAGCGCCAGGCCCGCCGGGTCGACCCCCCGCTCCACCGACACCGCTCGCAGCGCCTGCACCATCGCTGCGTCCACCACCTTGACGACATCGGCCGCCCCCACTCCTGCCCGCGCCAGTGCCGCCCACGCTGCGTCGATGTCGAGCACGCCAAGCCCGGGGAACGATCTACCGGCCGGGATGCGGCCGAGGACGAGATCGGCGTCGGTGACGGTGGGCGCGGTGCCACCCCGCCCGTAGCAGGCCGGTCCTGGCACTGCGCCGGCCGAGCCGGGTCCCACGCACAAGGCTCCCCCAGCGTCGATCCGTGCGATCGAGCCACCACCGGCGCCGATCGTGTGGATGGCAATGGCGGGCAGGCGGACCGGGTAGCCACCGACGACGAGCGATGGCGCCGGATCGGGCACCCCACCCTCGATGAGGCAGACGTCGGTGGAGGTACCACCCATGTCGAAGCTGATCGCGCCGTCGAAACCGACAGCGGCGGCCACCGACGCGGCGGCCCGCACGCCGGCGGCGGGACCGGACAGCAGCAGCGCCGCGGGACGATCGGCGGCGAACTCCAGCTCGACCAACCCCCCCGCCGAGGTCATCACGGCCACCTCTGCCGCCAGCGGGGCCAGACCCTCCAGGTACCGCCGGCACACCGGACGCAGGTAGGCGTTCACCACCGTCGTCACCGTGCGCTCGTACTCCCGGTACTCCGGCGACACCTCGTGCGAGCACGTGACCTCCAGCCCCCGGCGACGCAGCACGGCGGCGACCGCCACTTCGTGCGAGGCGTCGAGGTCACTGTGCAACAGGCAGATGGCGACGGCCTGCGCGTCGAGGTCGGGGAGGCCGTCGAGGTCGAGCGGCTCCCGTTCGCTCCCGTCGGCGTCGAGGCGGCCACGCACGCCATGGCGGCGGCGCCGGGCGACGAGCGGCTCCGGGCGATCGGCCCACGGGTCGTAGAGCGACGGCCGATCCTGGCGGGCGATCTCGATGACATCCTCGAGACCCTCGTTCGTCACCAGCGCGACGACCGCGCCTGTGCGCTCCAGGAGCGCGTTGGTCGCGACCGTCGTGCCGTGGGCCAGCAAGGCGACCTCGAGCCCGCCGACTCCCCGAGCGACCGCACCGGCCGGATCGGAGGGCTCCGACGGCACCTTCACCATGTCGCCGGCCTCGGTGACCACGTCGGTGAAGGTGCCTCCGGTGTCGACCCCCACCCGCATCGAGGGTGACGGTAGCCCGGCCACCACCGGGCCATTGGCGGGCGAGCGCCCACATCTCGTGTGGGTACTCGCCCGCAGATGCACGGGGAGGGGGCGATCGTAGGACCTCGCGCGTAACGTGCGGGCGTGCCCGGTCCGCTCCACGGCTTCACCGTCATCGAGGCCACGCAGATGGTGTCGGGCCCACTCGCGGCCATGCTGCTGGCCGACCAGGGGGCAAACGTGATCAAGCTCGAGCAGCCCGTCGGGGGTGACCGCCTCCGGTACCTCGGCGATCGCCGGGGCGGCATCGGAGCGTTCTGGGCCAACTGCAACCGTGGGAAGCGCTCGCTCGTGCTCGACCTCCAGCAGCCCGAGGGTGTCCGTGTGCTCGAGCGGCTCACCGCCGCGGCCGACGTCTTCGTGCAGAACTTCCGCCCCGGCGTGGCGGCTCGGCTGGGCATCGACGAGCCCCGGCTACGAGCCGCGAACCCCGACCTCGTCTACGTCTCGATCTCCGGCTTCGGTGAGAGCGGGCCCTACATCGACCAGAAGAGCTACGACTACGTCGTGCAGGCGATGACGGGCATGGCCGCGCTCCAAGCCGACCCGGCGACGGGCGAGCCTGCCCTCGTGCGGAACATCGTCATCGACAAGGCGACCGCCTACACCGCGGCGCAGGCCGTCACTGCTGCGTTGCTGGCCCGCGAGCGGGGGGCCGGCGGTCAGCACGTGCGCATCGCCATGATCGACGTGGCCCTCGCCTTCCTGTGGCCCGACGGGATGATGCAGCACACCCTGCTCGGCGACGGCGTCCACGCCGCGGCCCACATGGCCGACGGCTACCTGGTACGCCCCACCGCGGACGGCTACATCTCGGTGATGGCCATCTCGGACCGGCAGTTCCCTGCGCTGTGCCGCGCCCTCGGGACCGAGGCGTGGCAGGACGATCCTCGCTTCGCCTCCATGGCCGACCGTGAGCGCAACGCCGGCGCCCTCAACGAGCTGGTGGCGGTCGAGCTGGCCCGCTACTCGGGCGCCGACGTGGTGGATCGGTTGCGAGGCGAGGACGTGCCGTGCGCTCTCGTCCGGCCCGTCGCCGACGTCCACACGGACCCGCAGGTCGTCCACAACGGCGTGCTGGTCGAGCACGAGCGACCCTGGATCGGCCAGATCCGTGAGCCTCGACCCGCGCCCCGGTTCGAGGCGACGCCGGCCTCCATCGGCCGCCATGCTCCCCGGCTCGACGAGCACACCGACGAGATCCTCGCTTCGCTGGGCTGCTCGACCGACGAGATCGCCGCCCTACGCGCCCGAGGCATCGCCGGCGCCCGCCGCCCCGGCTGAGCCGCCGAGCCCGACCGACTCGTACCGGCCTTCCCGCTGAACCGAGCCCGCAGCCAGTTTTCTCGGGCGCGCTGGGCGCGCCTGGCGCGGCGCGGGGTCCCGAGAACGCGATCCGTCCCGAGAAAAGCTCCGGCGGTCCGATGCTCAACTGCACCGTCGGGCGCTCAGGAGAACAGGCGGCCGGATGCCTCTGGGGCGGTGGGGTCGGGTGAGCTCGGGTGGCGTGAGCTCAGGTCGGACGCGCTCGCGTCCACCGCGAACCGAGCGGCCGCTTCGACGGCGAGGCGATCGACCAGGTCGTTCATCGGGTCGCCGCTGTGGCCCTTCACCCAGCGGAACGTGACGTCGCCCCGGGCGCGCACCAGCGCGATCAGCGGCTCCCACAGGTCCCGGTTGGAGACCGGCTCGCGCTTGGAGTTCACCCAACCTCGAGCCAGCCAGCCCGCCCACCAGCGGTCGCGGAAGCAGTTGACGACGTAGGTCGAGTCCGAGACGATCTCGAGTGGGCCATCCAGCTGGCGCACGGCATCGAGGGCCGCCTGGATCTCCATCCGTTGGTTCGTCGTGTGGGCCACACCACCACTCGCCGCCGGTTCGCCCCTTGGTGCCACCGCCCAGGCCCACCCGCCCGGCCCTGGGTTCCCCGAACAGGCACCGTCGGTGTAAGCGACAGTTCGCGGTTCGGGCATCCGAACGAGCCTTCCATACGGGAGAATGGATCCATGATCTTCGACGGCCACGTCCACCAGCTCCCGGACATCGACCCGATGGAGACCCAGGAGTGGCTCGACAGCCTGGATGCCCTGGTCGATGTCCACGGCAAGACCCGCGCCCGCTTCATCGTGACGAAGCTGCTGGAGCGGGCCCGCGAGCTGCAGGTGGGGTTCCCGGCCACGGTCAGCACGCCCTACGTCAACACCATCCCGCCCGAGCAGGAGCCGTGGTTCCCCGGCGACGAGTTCATCGAGCGGCGGATCCGGCGCTTCATCCGTTGGAACGCCGCAGTGATGGTGATCAAGGCCAACAAGCACGCCGAGGGCATCGGCGGCCATCTGGCCACCTTCGCATCGTCGGCCAGCCTGTACGAGGTCGGCTTCCACCACTTCTTCCGGGGCAAGGAGGACGGGCTGGCCGGCGACGCCGTGTACCTCCAGGGTCACGCCGCTCCTGGCATCTATGCCCGCGCCTTCCTGGAGGGCCGCCTCACCGAGGACGACCTCGACCACTTCCGCCAGGAGATCGGCCGCACGGGGCTGTCCAGCTATCCCCACCCCCGGCTCATGCCCGAGTTCTGGGAGTACCCCACGGTCTCCATGGGCCTCGGCCCCATCAACGCCATCTACCACGCCCGCTTCAACCGCTACCTGCACACCCGGCGCCAGGACGACACCAGCGCCACCCGCGTGTGGTGCTACCTCGGCGACGGCGAGACGGATGAGCCCGAGAGCCTCGGCGCCCTCACCCTGGCCAGCCGGGAGAAGCTGGACAACCTCGTCTTCGTCATCAACTGCAACCTGCAGCGCCTGGATGGCCCCGTGCGCGGCAACGGCAAGATCATCCAAGAGCTGGAGGCAGCCTTCCGGGGCGCCGGTTGGAACGTCATCAAGGTCATCTGGGGCAGCAAGTGGGACGAGCTGCTGACGCGCGACGTGGACGGCGTGCTGCTCAACAAGATGAACACCACGGTCGACGGGGAGTTCCAGCGCTACTCGGTGGAGTCCGGCGCGTACATCCGCGAGCACTTCTTCGGTCCCGACCCCCGGCTCCGCCGCCTGGTCGAGCACCTCTCCGACGACGAGCTCCGGCGGCTGCCGCGGGGTGGACACGACTACCGCAAGCTGTACGCCGCCTACCAGGCCGCCACCGAGAACCTCGGGAGCGGACGGCCCACCGTCATCCTGGCCAAGACGATCAAGGGGTGGACGCTCGGCACGGAGATCGAGGGCCGCAACGCCACCCACCAGATCAAGAAGATGACGGCGCAGCAGCTGCGCGTCCTGCGCGACCGGCTGAACCTGCACGAGGAGATCCCCGACTCGGCCCTCGAAGGCGAGGACGCGCCCTACTACCGCCCGCCCCCCGACTCCGTCGAGTACCAGTACCTCATGGAGCGGCGGCGGGCCCTTGACGGGCCCATCCCTCGCCGGGTCGTGCGTAACCGGCGGCCACTCGAGCTCCCGGCCGAGAGTGCCTACACCGAGGTGCTGTCCGGCTCCGGCACGCAGTCCGTGAGCACCACGATGGCCTTCACGCGCCTGCTGAGGAACCTGGCGCGAGACGACCATGCCGGCCAGCGCATCGTGCCCATCATCCCCGATGAGGCCCGTACGTTCGGCATGGACGCACTGTTCCGCGAGATGAAGATCTACGCCGCCCACGGTCAGCAGTACGAGCCGGTCGACCACGACCTGCTGCTGTCGTATGCCGAAGGGCAAGACGGCCAGATCCTGGAGGAGGGCATCACCGAGTCGGGCTCGATGGCCACGTTCATCGCCGCCGCCACCAGCTACGCCCACCGCGGCGTGCCGATGATCCCGTTCTACATCTTCTATTCCATGTTCGGCTTCCAACGCACGGGTGATCTCATCTGGCTCGCTGCCGACGCCCGGGCCAGGGGCTTCCTGATGGGGGCCACCGCCGGCCGCACCACGCTGATGGGCGAAGGCCTCCAGCACCAGGACGGGCACAGCCTCGTGCTCGCCTCCACGGTGCCGTCCTGCCAGGCCTACGACCCGGCCTTCGCCTACGAGATGGCCACCATCGTGCAGCACGGCATCGGCCGGATGTACGGCCCGCAGCCCGAGGACGTCTTCTACTACCTCACCCTCTACAACGAGAACTACCCCATGCCAGCCATGCCCGACCGTCCTGGCGTCGCCGAGGGCGTCCTGCGGGGCCTCTACCAGTGGGCCGACGCGCCGGACGGGCCGGCACGGCGCGCGACGGTGCTGTTCTCGGGTAGCGCCCAGGGGGCAGCCCGCCAGGCCGCGGCCGACCTGGCCCAGCACTACGACGTCGGCGTCGAGCTGTGGTCGGCCACGTCGTACAAGGCGCTGCGCGAGGAAGGGCTCGACGCCGAGCGCTGGAACCGGCTGCACCCGGGCCAGCCACCGCGGGTCCCGGTCGTGACACAGCTCCTGGCCGACGCACCGGGGCCGGTCGTCGCGGTCACCGACTTCATGAAGATCGTGCCCGACCAGGTGAGCAGGTTCGTGCACGACCGCCCCTTCATCCCGCTCGGCACCGACGGCTTCGGCCGCTCGGACACTCGCGAGGCACTACGGCGCCTGTTCGAGGTCGACGCCGGCAACGTCGTCGTCGCCGTGCTCTCCGGCCTGGCCGAGCTGGGTGAAGCCAAGCCGGAGGAGGTCTCGGACGCCATCCAGCGCTACGGCATCGACCCCGAGTCGGCTGGTACCGCCCTGCCGTAATTCTGCGTCGCCATGCTCCGCTGCCCTTCGCCTGGCTCCTGCTCGCTGCGCTCGGACAACACCACGAGTCCCAGACCCCGACGGTGCACTGCACCGTCGACGGACCGCCCGGGCGTCGCCATGCTCCGCTGCGCTTCGCCTGGCTCCGAGCTAGGCGGCGACGCTGGCGGCGCCGCCGGCCTCGCCCTGGCCGGCCACCAGGCGTGACCAGATCTCGAAGTACTCGTGGTCGGGGTTGCGGAGGTGGGCCCGGAACAGCGCGGCCGTCTCGTGCGACCAGTCGTCGCGCATGACCGCCATGTAGTCGTCGATGGGAGCGTCGGCGGCCGGATCGCCCAGGTAGGAGGCAAGGCCTCGTAGCGCAGACCGACGGTTCCGGATGTAGTCCTCGTAGTGCACCTCTGCGGGCACCACCCCGAGGGAGCGGAAGTGGTCCGCCCACATCCAGTCCTCGGTCACGACGGCGTTGAAGAAGGTGCGGATGCCCTCGAAGTCGTACGGCGGGCGCCCGGCATCGGGCACCTCACCGGCCGGCACGTGCCAGATGTTCGTCATGGCGGCGCGCCAGCCGGACACCGCCTGCAGGACCTTGTCGTCGCGCACGAGGTGGACGGTGCGCAGGCCGGGGAACAGCGACCAGATCGACGCATCGGGCGCGCAGTCCCCTTCGGCTGCCAGCCTGGCGATGAGCGAGTTGGCCTGGTGCCAGTTGATCTTGAAGCCGAACCAGGGGCTGGAGCCCTGCTGCACGACCTCGAGCACGTACTCCCGAACCGGACGCTCGCTCAGGAGGTAGAGCGGCTCCTGGAAGTACTCGGTGGGCGCCCCGAAGCCCCAGGCCCGCAAGTCGTCGCAGAGCATCGTCGAACCGCTCCGCACACCGAACAAGATGGCGTAGCAGTGCTTGCCGGTCTCAGCGATCTGCTGGGCGAGGCTGGCCACGGCCGGAGGGTATCGGCGGCTGGCGTCGCGCTGGTGGATGCCGCCTCCGCGCCCCTGGCATGATCGGCCCATGCCTGCCGGGACCCTCCACATCACGGGTGACGCCTCCGCCGACGAGCTGCTGAACACCGATCCGCTCGCCCTGCTCATCGGCATGCTGCTCGACCAGCAGGTGCCGATGGAGTGGGCGTTTCGCGGGCCGGCCACGCTCAAGGAGCGGCTCGGCCACCTCGACGCCACCCGCATCGCCGCGATGGACCCGGAGGCGCTCGTCGCGGTGTTCTGCGAGAAGCCGGCATTGCACCGCTACCCGGCGAACATGGCCCGCCGCACCCACGACCTTTGCGCCGCGCTGGTCGAGCACTACGGCGCCGACGCGAGCAACGTCTGGACGGGGGCGGCAACAGGTCAGGAGCTGCTGGCCCGGCTCCACGGGCTGCCCGGCTACGGCCAGGAGAAGGCGCAGATCTTCGAGGCCATCCTGGCCAAGCGGATGGGTGTCCGCCCGCCGGGCTGGCAGCAGGCGGCGGGCGTGTTCGCCGATGAGGTGCCCCGCTCGGTGGCCGACATCGACTCACCCGCCGCCCTCGAACGCGTCCGCGAGTACAAGAAGGCGATGAAGGCTGCGAAGCGGGACAAGCAGGGGCGCCCCGAGGCCAAGGCCTAACCGCGCGGTCGAGGCTTCAGCCGCGTGCGGAGCACGAGACCGATCATCTCCAGGCCCAGCCGGAAGGCCGTGCGGAAGCTCCCCGTCACCGACGACTCGCCAACCCTCGGCAGGTACCGCACGGGCACCTGCACGAAGGGGATGCGGTGGCGAACGACCTGCAGCAGCATCTCCAGCCCGAACGACGAGCCGGTGCCTTCGAGGCTCGGGGTGATGGTTGCGATGGCGCGACGGTGCAGGACGCGAAACGTGCAGCCGACATCGCTGAGGTAGGTGGTGTTGAACAGCACCTCGACGAGCTTGGCGACGGCCCAGTTGCCCCACCGAAGGAACGGGCCCATGTTGGCGCCGGTGAAGATGAACGTCGACACCGTGCGGGAGCCGAACACCGCGTCGCCGTCGGAGAGGAACGGGAGCAGCTTCAGCACGTCGTCGGGGTCGAAGGTGCCGTCCGGCTCGCACACGCAGACCAAGTCGGCGTCGGCCTCCTGCAGCCCCCGGCGGATGGCCGCGCCGTAGCCCTGGGTGTCCTCGAAGACCTCGCGTGCGGTGGTCCCGGCGATGTTCGGGCTCGTCTCGGGATGAGCGTTGTTGTTGACCACGATGATCTCGTCGACGATGCCGAGCAGCTCGAACCCCTTGATGCACGCGGCGATGCTGTCGGCCTCGTTGTAGGTGGGCAGCACCACCGCCAGCGTCTCACCCCGCCACATCGCCGTGTCCTCCCTGGCTGCCCTTGCGGCCGACGACCAGCATCTGGCCCGCCAGCGGCCGGTACGGCAGCCGCAGGTAGAGCGGCACCAGGCGGTGGCCCCACGAGAGCCGCGAGCGCAGCGACAGGGGCAAGAACCGCGGCTCGGCCCGCTCGATGGCGAAGCCCTGCACCATGAGGTAGTCGCACAGCGAGCGGTCGGTGAAGATCGTGCGGTGGGTGTAGTCGTCGAAGTAGGCGCCCGGCTGCAACCGGAAGTTCGGCTGCACCAAGATGAGCCGGCCGCCCGGCTTCAGCACCCGGTGTGCGCCCGCCACGCAGCGGTCGATCGCCTCCCACTCCAGATGCTCCAGGAAGTTGCTGGCGAACACGACGTCGAAGGACGCGTCGGCGAACGGCGTCAGGTCGGTGGCGTCGGCCACGACCGCCTCTACCCCGTCGGGCACGTGCTGAGGCAGCTCGTCGAACAGGTCCACTGCGACGCGCCGCCGCGCCCGCACCGCCGCACTGAAGTCGCCGTAGCCGGCAGCCAGGTCGAGCACGCAACCGTCGGCGGGGATGAACGGGGCCAGGTGGTCAGCCACATGGCGCCACACCTCGCGCCGAACGGCCGAGGGGGCCAGCCGGGTGGAGTGGTACGTCGCGGGTTCAGCCATTCGGTCTGGGAACGTAGACCCGGAAGGGCCCGACGTCATCGACCACGTACTGGTCGAGCGGCAGCCCCTTGACATCGGGTTGTCCCTCACGCGTGTCGTAGAACACGTACGCCACATCGCGCGGGTCCGCGAGGTCGACGTTGCGCTGCATCTCGCTGAACCGCGCCGGGAGCCGTTCGGACTCGGTGAGCAGCCCGGCTTGGATGCGCTCCTCGGTGCGGAAGGCCAGGCGATACGCCACCCAGTAGTCGGTGCGGACGTGAGCGATCTGGCTCTCGTCGAGGCGGGCGACGAGTGCGTCGATGTCGCTGTTCACGGGCGGCGCCGCCGGAACCAGGCTGCGCACGGACGGCACCGCGAACACGAGCAGCCACACGACGGGGAGCGCCAACAGCGCCACCTTGCGGGCGCTCGGTGCGTGGCGCAGCGCGGCATCGACCGTCGTGACGACGCCAAGGACGACGAACGCGATGAAGTTGATGCCGTAGCGCCCGTCGCCGAAGAACGAGAGCGCGCCGAAGATGGCGAGGATGAACGGCGACACGAACGCGCTGACGGCCAGCACCTTGCCGGCCCAGCTGCGTCGGAACAGGATGACCAGACCCGTGATGGCGGCGGCGGCGACCACGACGTAGAGCGCCAAACCGACCGCACCGAACGTCCACGCGCCGCTGAGGAAGCGGTTGCCGTACCAGCCGTCGAGGTCGCGCAGACCGACAGCACGGGGCCCGAGCTGGACGGCGAAGCGGCCGAGGCGATCGAGGTAGCTGACGTTCGCGAACTCTGGGTAGGGGTCGCCGAAGGAGCCCCAGCCGTTGAGGGCGTTGTACACGATGGTCGGCGCAAGTGCAGCGAGGCCGCCGGCGACCGCCGGCACGAACCAGCGGGCGAGCACCTGACGATGGCGCCAGGTGACGACCAGGTAGGCCGGCACGATGAGCGCGACGAACATCGGGTGCAGCCAGATGGCGACGCCGCCCAGCACACCGGCCAGCGCAGCCGCCCACGGCGAGGGTCGCTCGGCATCGGCCTGGCGACCCGCCACCAGCAGGCCGGCCACGAAGGCGCAGATGCCCGTTGCGTAGCCCGAGTAGGCCAGCGTGGACAGGTAGATCATCGCGGCCGACGCCACCCACACGACGAGGGTCACGGCCAGTGATGCCAGCTTCGAGAGCACGAGGCGGGCGAGGAAGTACAACAGCACCAGCGCACCGACCCACAGGGCGATGTTCAGGCCCTTGAGCCCTCGGTCGCTCGCGCTGGCGAGGGCGAAGAGGGGCGCCGCCAGGTAGGCCTCGAGCGTGCCGCCGTAGGAGTTGCCGGCGACGAACAGCGGCAGGTCACCCCTCAGGATGCCGAGGGCCATGAGGCCGGTGGTGGACTCGTCGGAGTTCGTGAGGCCGATGTAGGACTGCAAGATCCAGGCCCGCAGCGCGAGCCCGGCCGCAGCCACCACCGCGACGACGCCGATCGTGGCAACGCCCCACCCATCCAAGCGGCGACGGTGATCTGGTGTGGGTGCCTCACCCTTGGCAGGTGCCTCGAGCACCGAGTCCGTCGCCATCGATCGTCCGGGGCCGGGCGTCAGCGCCGGCTGGCCTTCTCCGACTCGACCTTCAGGTCGTGCTCGACCATGCGCTCGACGAGGCTGTCGAAGTTCACCTCGGGACGCCAGTCCAGCTCGCGGTCGGCCTTGCTGGCGTCGCCGACGAGCAGGTCGACCTCGGCCGGTCGGAAGAAGCGGTCGTCCTGGCGGACGTAGCGTTGCCAGTCGTCGAGCTCGGCGGCGCGAAACGCAGCCTCCACGAACTCGCGCACGCTGTGCGTCTGGCCGGTGGCGACGACGTAGTCGTCCGGACCGTCCTGCTGGAGCATGGCCCACATGGCCCGGACGTAGTCGCCCGCGTAACCCCAGTCCCGTCTGGGCTCCAGGTCGCCCAGGACAAGCTCGGACTGCAAGCCGAGCTTGATGCGGGCGACGGCGTTCGTCACCTTGCGGGTCACGAACTCCATGCCGCGCCGCTCAGACTCGTGGTTGAAGAGGATGCCCGAGCAGGCGTAGAGCCCGTAGGAGTCCCGGTAGTTCACCGTGATGTCGTGCCCGAAGACCTTGGCGCAGCCGTAGGGCGAGCGCGGGTAGAACGGTGTCAGCTCGTTCTGAGGCGTCTCGCGCACCTTGCCGAACATCTCCGAGCTGGACGCCTGGTAGAAGCGGATGGGGTTGTTCGCCGACCCCCCCACCATGCGGATGGCCTCCAGCATGCGCAGCACGCCCAGGCCGGTGACGTTGGCGGTGAGCTCGGCTTGCTTGAACGACAAGGCGACGAAGGAGATGGCGCCAAGGTTGTAGACCTCGTTGGGCTGGGTGTACTCCAGGGCGGCCACGAGCGATGGCAGGTCCTGCAGGTCGCCGGGAACGAGCTCGACGAAGGGCAGATCGTCCTGGAGGTGATCGCCCTTGGGGTTGTTCTGTCCCTTGATGAGCCCGAACACCTGGTAGCCCAGGCGGTGCAGGTGCTCGGCGAGGAACTGACCGTCCTGACCGGTGATCCCGGTGATGAGCGCTCGGGGCATGCGAAGGCACCTCGGCGATGGCTCGGGGGTGGAAGCGCCCGGCCGAAGCCGACGGCACAGGCATCGCATCGTATCAGGCGGTCTCCGGGTCGTCCGGCCGCGCCCTGCCGCGTCGGCGGAACCGCCACGACCTACGATTGCGCGAGCCCATGGACGAGCCCAGCGCCTCCGCGCACCTCACCGACGGACGCACCGCGACACGGCGCCGGACCACCGAGCTCACCCTCATCACGCCGCACCGGTCCGTGCCCGAGCGCATCACCATGGTGTGGCGCTACCGGGAGCTGCTCGTCAGCCTCATCCGCAAGGAGCTGAAGGTCCGCTACAAGGGCTCGGCGCTTGGCTTCGTCTGGTCGCTGCTCAACCCGGTCCTCTACCTCGTCGTCTACTACGTCGTGTTCGAGGTCATCCTCCAGAGCGGCATCAGCAACTTCCCCATCTGGCTGCTGGCCGGCCTGCTCCCGTGGACGCTGTTCTCCAGTTCGGTGACCGCCGCCACGGTGTCCATCACGGGCAACGGATCGCTCGTGAAGAAGGTCTACTTCCCCCGCGAGGTCCTGCCGCTCGCCAGCGTGGGGGCCTCGCTCGTGCACTTCCTGCTGCAGTCCCTGGTGCTGGTCGCAGCGCTGATCGGGTTCCGCTGGTCCGTCGCATGGTCGTACGTCTGGCTGATCCCCCCTGCCCTGTTCGTCCTGCTTCTGCTGGCGTCGGCCGTCGCCGTGCTGGTGGCGGCGGTCAACGTGAAGGCCCGTGACACCCAGCACCTGCTCGAGCTCGGCCTGCTCGCGTGGTTCTGGCTCACCCCGATCGTCTACCCGTACATGCTGCTGGCCACCCGCCTCGGGTCGCGGTCCTGGGTGTTGCTGCTCAACCCCATGACCCCCATCGTCACGACGTTCCAGCGGGCGCTCTACGGCCGGACCACCGGCGACATCGGACCGGACGGCGTGCCGTACCCCCTCCTGCCTCCCGACGCCAGCCCGTTGTGGTACGCCCGCAACCTGGCCTTCGTCGCGATCGCGGCGTCCATCCTGCTGGTCATCGCCCTCAAGGTGTTCGACCGGCTCGAGGGCGCCTTCGCCGAGGAGGTCTGATGTCGGTCGCCATCTCGGTCCGCGAGGTCTCGAAGCGATTCCGCATCCAGGGTGAGAAGGCGCTTTCGATCAAGGAGCGCGTCGTGCGCCGCCGCCGCACCGCAGCCGTCGACTTCTGGGCACTGAGCGACGTCGATCTCGAGATCGACGAGGGCATGACCATCGGGCTCCTAGGCCACAACGGTTCCGGCAAGTCGACGTTGCTGAAGCTGGTGGGCGGCATCCTCCAGCCGACCAGCGGGGAGATCTCGGTGCGCGGTCGTGTGGCGTCGCTCCTCGAGCTGGGCGCCGGCTTCCACCCCGAGCTGACGGGGCGGGAGAACGTGTTCCTGAACGGCGCCATCCTGGGCTTGTCTCAGAAGGAGCTGCGCCGTCGCTTCGACGACATCGTCGAGTTCGCGGAGCTCGAGCAGTTCAGCGACCTCCACGCCCGCAACTACTCCTCGGGCATGTACGTGCGCCTCGGGTTCGCTGTCGCTGTCAACGTCGACCCCGACGTGCTGCTGGTCGACGAGGTGCTCACCGTCGGCGACGAGAACTTCCAGCGCAAGTGCCTCGACCGCGTCCACCAGCTGCAGCGCGAGGGTCGCACGATCGTCGTGGTGTCCCACGCCACCGACCTCATGCGCCGGATCTGCAACCGCATCGCCGTGCTCGACCACGGCCACCTCGTCACCTACGACGCGCCGGGCGAGGCCATCCGGGTGTTCCGTGAGCACCTCCTGGCCGACCAGCTCGATCGCCAGGCCTTCGTCGAGGCGAAGCGGCGCGACGAAGCCGCAGCCGACGCCGAGACCGGCGCCACGACCACCGTTGCCGCCGTCACCTCGGCCGGCGTCGGCGCCCTGCCGCCTTCGGTCTCACCCTGGCAGGTGCGTGGCCTCACGCAGGAGGCCAAGCGCAACCTCACCATCCGCATCACCGGCATCGAGCTGGACCACCCCCACCGCGCGGATCGCGCCTTCCTCCACCCCGGGGAGCCGCTCACCCTGCGGATCGAGTTCGAGGCGATGGAGCCCGTCGAGGACGTCATCTTCGGCATCGGCGTCTTCGATCACGACGACGGCAAGCTGCTGTTCGGTACGAACACCGAGGTGCTCGGGGTGGACCTGCCCACCCTCCACGGCCGCGGCGAGCTGCTCTTCGAGTTCGAGTCGATCCCACTGCTCGACGGCACCTACCCGATCACCATCGGCATCCACTCCCACGACGAGGGCATCGTCTACGACTGGAGCGAGCAGCGCCACTGGTTCGAGGTGATGAACCCTGACCGCAGCGTCGGCACCGTGGCCATGCCGATGACCGTCAAGGTCTCCAGCTCGCTCGTCGACTGACGAACCCCTCGCTCACCGGCCGAGGACCGGCGCCAGAGCGGCGAGGAAGGCCTGTCGTCCGGCATCCCGATCGAAAGCGGCCGCCCGCTCCTGACCCCTCGCCACCAGGGCACCGTGGAGCGTTCGGTCCCCGAGGATGCGCTCCACGGCGGCAGCAACGTCGAGGGGTCGCTTCGAGGAGAGCAGCAGCCCCGCATCCCCGAGCGTCTCAGGCACGGCCGCGGCGGCATAGGCGACGACGGGGAGCCCGACATGCATCGCCTCGACGACGGGAACGCAGAAGCCCTCGTGCTCGGACAGCGACACGAACACGTCGGCGGCACGGTAGCGAGCCACCAGCTCGGCGTGGCCGACGGACCCGGCGAACCGGACGCGGTCGGCGATGCCGAGCGACGCGGCCAACCGGCGCAGGGCGGCCTCGTAGCCGGGCGCCGGGCCACCCCCGACGAGCTGGAGCAGCCCGCTGCGACCCGTCACCGCACACCAGCTCGCGAACGCGACCAGCAGGTCGTGCTGGCCCTTGTTGGGCACGAGCCGACCGACGCACAGCCACTCGACCGTGCCGTCGTCGCGAGCCTGCGGCGGGACAGGGTGGGCAGGCGGATCGAACGCGGCAAGGTCGAGGATCACGGAAGCGACCGCCGTGCGGCCGTAACCCAGCTGCACGAGCTCGGCCTCGTTGTAGCGGGAGTCCGCCACGGCCAGCGTCGTCCGGGGCATGAGCTCAGCCAGCTCCAGCCGACCCCGGCGCAGCGAGGCCGCCAGCAAGGGCTCCCAACCGTCGAAGTACGACGCCGGCGTCATGTTGTGGTAGTCGAGGACCAGGGGCTCGGTCCGATCCCGGCACCACGCCGCCGCATCGGACCCGACCGAGCACTGGTAGAGCAGGGTTGCACCTCGGCCGCCCTTCGCATCGAAGTCGGCGAGCGGATGCGCCATGCCAGCGGCGTCGCCACCGGTGTTCACGGCGAAGATCTCGCTCTGCAGACCCTGCTCGCGCAGCAGCTGCTGCACCTCGATCGTGTGGTGACCGGTGGCGTCGCGCCGGCTGAGGACCGGCACCACCTGGTGGAGCGCCGTCGTCACGGGAGCGCGGGGCCGCCGCCGGCTGGCCGGCACGCGGTCAGGACGTGCACCGGGCCACCGGACGTCTCGATGGCGACGATCGCGGCGAGGACGAAACCAGCGGTCTCGAACAGGTACCGCCAGGTCTCGGGGTGCAGAGGCGGGCGCCCGGCCAGGTCGACGACGGCCGGAAAGGCCCGAGCGAACGCGGCCGGGTCGGGTGCCACCACGATGACCAGGCCGCCAGGCACCAGCACATCGAAGAGGTGCCCCAGCACCGCGGTGACAAGGCCGGGCGGCGCCGTGTCGGGCCAGCCGCTGATGACGATGGCGGCCGGTGCACCCCCGGCCGCGACGTCGCCCAGTGCGAGCAGGTGCTCGACGGGATCGCCGAGCCGCACGTCGGCACCGGCACTGCGGGCCGTCACGACACGATCCGGCCGGCCGTCGACCCCCGAAGCAACGTGGCCGCCGGCGACCAGCGCGCGCACCACCTCACCTGACCCGGCCTCGGCGTGCAGCACGGGCCCGACGACCTCTCGCGCCGCCTCGACGCACGCGGCGACGATTCCTGCATCGGGCCCGGGCCGCTGAGGCGGTTCGATGGTCGGCACGACCCGCTGCTCGACGCGAGCCACTCGATGGTCAAGAGCGCGCACGGCCGCCACGAGCGAGCCGCCGAGCGCGCCGACCTGCCCGGCCAGGTGGTGCAAGGGGCCTGACGTGGCCCGCCGGACGACCCGTTTGGCCAAGGCGACGGTCGGGCGCCCGTGGACCATCGGCGGCAGCGGTTCGATGACGGCGCACCGCTCGGCCCGCCGTAGCAGCGCGGACCCGTCGACCCCGGCTCCGGGCACCAGGCGGGCCAGCACGGCCTCGTCGCGCGACTCGACCGCGGACCAGGCTGGCGCCGACC
>CAZTVJ010000112.1:0-5806 GCA_964616935.1 uncultured Acidimicrobiales bacterium
ACCACCGGCTGGGCAACGACGCGGCCGTGCCATGGTGGCGCGAAGCGCATCGCCTCGACCGCGGGAACTGGGCCTACAAGCGCCAGGCGTGGTCGCTCGTGACGACGGAGCCGGGCCAGCCACCCGACCTCATCCAGGGCCCGAACGACACCTACGAGAGCAATTGGCTGGACGACGTGCTCGCCCTGGGCGCCGAGAACTACTACCCGGCCCAGCAGCTCTGATCGGGGCACGACCGGGGTGACGGGGCTCCGCGCACCGGTCGTCATCGCGCACCGCGGCTGCCCCCGGCATGCGCCCGAGAACAGCCTGGCCGGCATCCGCGCCGCGGGGCGCCTCGGCGCTGACGCGGTCGAGCTGGACGTGCGGCTGACTCGCGACGGCGTACCCGTGCTGCTCCACGATCCCCTGTTGCTGCGCACCACCGGGCGGCCGTGGCCCGTACGTGCCGTCACGGCGGCGACGTTGCGCACCCTGCTGCTGAAGGGCAGCGACGGCGAACGGGTGCCGACGCTGGACGAAGCGCTGCGTACGCTGCCGGGCGGTCTTCAGGCCGCCCTCGATGTGAAGGTGCCGAACGCCGGTGCCGCGGTGCTGGACGTCGTCGACCGGCTCGGCGACCGGGGCCTGGTGCGCTTCTGGTCCCAGCATCCTTCGGTGGTCCGCACGCTGGCCGCAGCGGTCTCGGGCGTCGAGGTCGCGCTCCTGCGGGACACCTCCACGTTGGCCGCAACGATCCGGTTGCTCGACGAGGCGGTCGCACTGGGCGCAACGGCGGTGTCGGTCCACGCCGCGGTCGTCTCGACACAGGTCGTCGACGCGTGCCGCTCCCGTGGACTGAGGATCTACTCGTGGGCGCAGCAGCCCGACGAGCTCGACGCCATGGTCGCGTCGGACATCGACGGCATCGTCACCGACTGGGTGGAGGCGGCCGTCGCCGCCGTTCCCGCCACCGGTCGCGCGTAGCCGTCGAGGTGGTCGGCCGGGTCGAGCCCGAGAGCGAGCAGGAAGGCTGCCACCGTGTGGTCGCGCTCGGCCCGAGTGCGCCGGGCGAACCCGAGGCGCCACAGTGCGTACCTCCAGCCGTAGCCGACCGCACCCGTCAAACCGACGGCGCCCGCGGCCACCACCTCGGCGTTCGAGACACAGCTGATGCACATGGGATCCTCCTCAGCGGGGGCGCCAGTAGCGAGCGGGCACGGTGAGCAGGCGGTTGACCGCCACGCAGACCACCACCGAAGCGCCGAGCACAGCGACGACGGCTGCCATGGGGTCGGGATGGGACAGCACCGCCTTCTGGATCCACCAGGGGCCTCCCCAGCGCAGGTCCCACTCGAAGTCCGACAGGACGTGGGCCCACGCCGTCCAGGCGATCAGGCGGCAGGTGGCGTAGATGAACCAGGCTCGGTAGAGCGTCACCAGAGCGCGCTCGGGCATCCGCCGCCCGAGCCAGGCCCATGCCCTCGGGTCGGCCCCCACGATCTGGCGACGCCAGTAGTCATGGGTCAGCGAGCGCCACGCCGTGAGGGCCACCACGAACCAGATGGTGTCGGCGAGGAAGCCCCAGCTCGAGTAGTACGCCGCTGCATCCAGGCTCTTGCCGCCCGACGCGGTGGCGGCGTAGGCCCACGCCCCGATGCTGAAGTTCGTCGTCGAGAAGGGGAAGGCGAGCATGGTCCCGACGCTGTCGCCGATGTCCGTCATGGCGTGGATGGCCGCTCCGAGCAGCACCCCGATGGTCCAGGGTCGGCTCTTGGTGAGGAGGTAGACGAAGCCGGCGATGACGAACGCCCAGAGGAGCGAGTGGGTGACGCCAAGCCCAGGCCATCCCCGGTGCCACAGCGAGGGCTGCGTCGGGCCGAAGTGCTTGCCGCCGATGTCGAAGCCGTAGGCCCACAGCTTGCCGACGAAGTCGCACGACTGGTCACCCGCCACGATGGCGAGGAAGCTCACCTGGCCGAGCCAGCGCTTGGGCAGGTGCCCCTGCAGCGCGTAGTACTCGAACTGGTGAGCGGCCCAGCTCACGGCAGCGGGTCCGTCCAGCCTGTGACCCGCCGCACCAGTGGTGGCCCGAACCAGATGAAGGCCACCGGCCAGAGCGGGCCGACGATCCAGTTGAGCAGGAACGTCACCCGCATGCCGACGAGGATGTAGGTGACACCGGCAGTGACGTAGATGACGGCGTACTCGTGGCGGACGTACAGGCCGTGGAGCTGCCTGGGCACGGGTGCGTACTCGTCGGCCGGCGCCTCTCGGCCGCGTCGGCGGAACCGATCCCACATGGTGGCCAACGTACGGTCGGCCCGTGGCGCAGGCATCGGGGGAAACCCGGAACCGTCCGGTACGTGCCACGCTGGCGAGCGTGACCGAACCCGAGGATCCCGTTGAGCAGGCATTGCTCGACGGTCTCGCTGGACTGGTCGCTGCGCCACTGCGTGACGCCGCTGCGCCGGTCCGTCCCGGCTCGCGACTGACCGGGGCCGGCGCGCTCGCCGTGTTCGACGCGCAGGCCATCAGCCGCCACCTCGATCGCATGGCCCGGTGGCTGCGCTGGCGCGGTCGCGGGTTCTACACGATCGGGTCGTCCGGTCACGAGGCCAACGCCGCCGTTGCCGCCGCGCTGCGTCCCACCGACCCGGCCCTGCTCCACTACCGCAGCGGTGGGTTCTACGTCGCCCGAGCCGCCCAGCGCCCAGGCCACGATGCCGTCGGCGACGTCTTGATGGGGATGCTCGGAGCCGCCGACGAGCCGATCGCCGGCGGCCGCCACAAGGTGTTCGGCCACCCCGACCTGGTGGTGATCCCCCAGACCTCCACCATCGCCTCGCACCTGCCTCGCGCCCTCGGCGTCGCCTTCGCCATCGGCCGGGCTCGCAAGCTGGACGCCCCCATCGCCTGGCCGCTCGACGCCGTCGTCGTGTGCAGCTTCGGTGACGCGTCGGCCAACCACTCCACCGCCACCGGCGCCATCAACACGGCCACCCGGGTCGCCTACCAGCACCTCCCGTTGCCGCTGCTGCTGGTGTGCGAGGACAACGGCATCGGCATCAGCGTTCGCACCCCTCCTGGGTGGATCGAGACGGCCTACGGCAGTCGCCCCCACCTCCGCTACGAACGCGTCGACGGTCGCGATCCCGCCGAGGTGTTCGACGCCACGTCCCGGTTGGCCGAATGGATGCGAGTCGAACAGCGGCCGGCCTTCCTCCACCTGGTCACGGTGCGGTTCGGTGGCCACGCCGGCTCCGATGCCGAGGCCGCCTACCGCACGCCGGCGGAGATCCGGGCCGACTACGCCCACGACCCGCTGCTGGGCACGGCGCGACTGGTCGTCGCCGAGGGTGTGGCCCAGCCGGGCGAGCTGACCGCCCGGTACCACGCTCTCGGTGACGAGGTCAGGGAGCGAGCCGAGTCCCTGCTCGGCCGACCCACCCTGACCAGCGCTTCCCAGGTGATGGCGCCGCTCGCGCCCCGCCGGCCCCATCTGGTGGCCGCGCGCGTGCGCGCCGCGGCGGCGCCCACCGACGTTCGATCGGCGTGGTTCGGCGCGAAGGCTCCCGAAGAGGAAGGCCCGCTGACACTGGCCCAGGCCATCAACCGCACCTTGTCCGACGGCCTGGCCGCCCGCCCCGGCCTGCTCGTGTTCGGGGAGGACGTGGCGGCCAAGGGCGGTGTGTACGGCGTGACGCGTGGCCTGCTCAGGCGGGCCGGCGCGGCACGGGTGTTCGACACGGTGCTCGACGAGCAGTCGATCCTCGGGCTGGCGCTCGGAACGGCCGTGTCCGGGCTCCTTCCGGTGCCGGAGATCCAATACCTCGCCTACCTGCACAACGCCGAGGACCAGCTCCGCGGCGAGGCGGCCACGCTCTCGTTCTTCTCCAACGGCCAGTACCGCAACGGCATGGTCGTGCGCGTCGCCGGCTACGGCTACCAGAAGGGCTTCGGCGGGCACTTCCACAACGACGACGCCGTCGGGGTGCTGCGGGACATCCCCGGCCTCGTCGTGGCCTCACCCGCACGAGCAGACGACGCCGGCGCCATGTTGCGCACCTGCCTTGCCGCCGCCGAGGTCGACGGTTCGGTGAGCGTCTTCCTGGAACCGATCGCGCTCTACCACACGACCGATCTCTATGACCCGGGTGACGGCGCGTGGCTCGACCCGTACCCGCCGCCGACCGAGTGGAGCGAGTCGCACGTGGCCATCGGCGCGGCGCGTTGCTACGGCGAGGGCGGGGACCTGTTGATCGTCACCTGGGCGAACGGCCTCCACCTGTCGCTGCGCGTAGCGCGGAGGCTCGTGCAGCAGGGGATCGGGGTACGGGTGGTCGACCTGCGCTGGCTCGCTCCGCTCCCGATCGATGACGTCGTGCACCACGCGAGCGAGGTGACCGCCGTGCTGGTGGTCGATGAGACCCGCCGCACCGGCGGTGTCGGCGAGGGAGTGGTCACGGGGTTGGTCGAGGCCGGCCTCGACCGTCCGTTGGCGCTCGTCGCCAGCAAGGACAGCTTCATCCCGCTGGGCGACGCAGCGCTCACCGTGCTCGTCTCCGAGGACGACATCGAGGGGGCGGCGCACGCCCTGCTCGAGCGGGTCGGCCAGCGTTGAACCGGGTCAGGCGCGGCGGGTGAGCTCTCCGGCGCTGGTCAGGTAGCCGCCCGCGGCGCGGATCGCGCGGCTCCAGCCGGACAGGATGGCCACGAGCTCGTCGAGGTCGTTGCCGAGTGCGGCCATCGCGGGCGCCATCTGGGCATCGGTCGTGGCCTCCACCTGCTCCCGTTGCGTTCGTCCGGTCTCGCTGAACCCGTTGCCGTCGAGCAGACCCTGCTGGCGGAGGTGCTCCTCGGCCGCGTCCATCTGCGCGTCGGACCATGCCCGCGTGCGCAGGTAGCTGCGCATCGGCAGCCCCCAGAACAGCTCCGTCAGCAGCCCGATCTCGATCGGGGAGAGCCCGGCCGCGACCCACGACGCCGTGTGCGCGTCGCCGCGGTACTCGCGCAGGAGGTCGCCCGCGCGCCACATCCTGCCGATCGGATCGTCGGGGAAGCCGAGCGATCGGAGGCCGGCATAGAGCGGCCGACCCTCGGGGGTGAGCGGGTCGCTGGCCCGCACGAGCAGCTCGGTGGCGCGCGCGAGCCCATCCGGTGCGTCACCCAGGATGCGGCGGAGCTGCGCGATGGCACCGGCGTCGCGTGCCGCACAGATCGTGGTGGCGTCCGTCAGCGTCCAGCCGTAGGTGACGGCGGGAACGACCACCGCCGGGTTGAACACGGCAAATGCCGCAGCGACGACCTCACCGGGCACCTGGCCCATGACCGACCCTCGGCTCGTGAAGTACGCCGCGCCGTCCGGCAGGGCGACGAGCCCGGCAGTGCCCGGGCTGGGGTTGAAGCCGAGCGCGGCGTAGCCGGTGTGGCACTCCGGCGAGAAGTACACCTGACCCACCACCGGTTCCAGTGCTGCGCTGAGGCGTCGGACGGGCGTGGTGGCGAGCGCGAGCGGTACGGGCACGGAGCGACCTTGCCACGCCGTGCACCGGGCGCGCCCGTTCGGTCAGGCCGGTGGGCCGAACGCCTCCGCGACCTTGGCGGCGACGCCCTGGTCGAACGAGAACTCCACGACGTTGCCGTCGGGGTCCGTGGCCGCGCAGACGTAGCCGACCGGTGGTGGCAGCTGCTGTGGCTCCCACGCCAGGCAGCCCTCGGCTCGGGCCTGCTCGGCGACCGCGTCGACCCCGTCCTGGCTCGCCAGCTCGATGCCGAGGTGGGCGAACGGTGCCAGCTGGGGCTGGCGCGTGCCCTTGCGATCGTT
>CAZTVJ010000113.1:0-2666 GCA_964616935.1 uncultured Acidimicrobiales bacterium
GGCGGCGGCGGCGTCGACCTCGACATGGGCGTGGCTGCAGCAGCCGATCCGTCGGTCGCCGGGATCGTGGCCGGCCTCGTCCCAGGTGTCTCGAGAGCATCCTCGGCCGCCCGCAAGGCCGGCGCGACCCGCTCGCCCCAACGGTGCCCGACGAGCGCCCGGCCGGCCCGGTGATCGTCCTGCTGCCCCGTGACGTCCCTCGCCGTGCCCCAGCGCCCGTTGTGGGTGGTGCCGGCCATCGCCTGCGCCTCAGTCGCCGTCCTGGCCGGTGGCGCACTCGCGATCGTGCGATCGACCTCGAGCCGAGACGGTAGGGCGGCACTCCCTCCAACGTCGCCGCCCGCGGCCGCGACGACGGTCGCGCCGCCCGCGACCAGCGCGTCACGCCCGCAAACCACGGCCGCCGCAGCGGAGGCCGCCACGCCGGCAACGGCGACAGCTCTCGAACCCAGGTCCGCCGTCCTCGCCGGTGGGAAGGTCTACCTCCGGGGGACGGTGCCCGACGAGGCGACGGCCCGCACCCTGGTCGAGCGGGCCGGCACGGTCGTGGGATCGCAGAACGTCGTGGAGGAGTACGTGGTCGACCCGGCGGCCCCGCGCGTGAACAGCGCGCCGCTGCGGGTTGCCGACACGGTGCAGTTCGCACCCGGCAGCGCCACCGTCGCCCCGCAGTTCCGCAGCCTGCTCGACCTCGGCGTCGCCCTCATGCTCCAGTACCCCAAGGTGGAGGTGACCGTGCTCGGCCACACCGACAGCGCCGGCGATGAGCTGGTGAACCAGGCGCTGTCACAGCGCCGGGTCGATGCCGTCCTGTCCTACCTCGTGCGCGCGGGGGTGGATACCGACCGCATCACCGGCGTGGCCAAGGGCGAGGCCCAGCCCATCGCGGGCAACGACACCACCGAGGGCCGGCGGCTGAACCGCCGCATCGAGTTCTCCTGGCGGCCAATGGTCAGCCGTTCGCGCTTCGAGAGGGGCCCGCCGCTCACCCGATTCCCCGACAGACGTGGCTCGAGGAGGCCCGTTCGAACGGGCGATAGGTGCTGAGCCGATCGGCCAGCTCGTCGAAGTCGACGCCATGTGCGTCGAACTCGGGACCGTCCACGCAGGCGAAGCGCATCGCCCCGTCGACCGTCACCCGGCACCCGCCACACATCCCCGTGCCATCGACCATGATCGGGTTGAGCGACACGATCGTGCGCACCCCGAGCGGTCGGGTCACAGCCGCGACGGCGCGCATCATCGGCACCGGTCCGGCCGCGTAGACGACATCGACCGACCGCGATGCGAGGAGGTCGCGGAGGGCATCGGTCACCAGGCCAGCTCGCCCCGCGCTGCCGTCGTCGGTGCACACGACCAGCTCGGCGAAGGAGGCGAACTCGTCCTCGAACAGAATGCTCGCGCTGGTGCGGGCGCCCAGCACCCTGACCACCGCCGCGCCCAGCTCGGCGAGTCGGCGGGCAATCGGGAGGATCACCGCCGCGCCGACCCCGCCAGCCACGCAGACCGCGGTGCCGTCAGGAACGAGATCGCTGGGCCGTCCGAGCGGACCGACGACGTCGTGGATCTCGTCCCCAGGAGCGAGCGCCACCAGATCAGACGTGCTCTTGCCGACCGCCTGGATGACGAGCACGATCGATCCCTCTGCCGAGTCGGCGTCGGCGATCGTGAGCGGGATTCGCTCGGCGCCCGGTCCGAGCCGGACGATGACGAACTGCCCGGCCTGACGTGCTTCCGCGACCCTGGGCGCCCTGACGACAAGCCTGTGCACGTCACCTGACAGCGTCGTGTTGGACATCACCTCGTAGCCCGGGGTGGTCATGACGCTCGGGTCCGCTCATCGGTCATCGGGGGCGCTCTCGTTGGCCTTCGCCCCGATCGTACCGACGGCAGCCGGCGCTGGAGCGGGACTTCCGACCCTGATCCTCGGGCCTGGGGCACCCCCGTCGTGATGGCGGACGGACCTTTGGCACTGTCGCCCGAGCCGGCCGCACGACGACGATGAGGGTGACGGTGACGACGACCGTGCGCCGTCCGGCGATGACCGGGGGATCCTGTGATGACCGACCAGATCGACGCCATTGACCTTCTGCTCCGCGACCACCGGTTGATCGACGGGCTGGCCGAGCAGCTCGGCGCTGTGGACGTCCCGGCCGAGGTCCGCCACCTGTACCTGCGCATCGTCGAGGAGCTGGCCGCGCACGAGGCCGCGGAGCAAGAGGTGGTGTTCCCGGCGTTCCGCGCCGCCCTGGAGCAGGCGGGCGACACCACCCTGGCGCAACGCATGGGTGAGCACGAGGAGCTGAACGAGCTGCTCGCAGAGATGCGCGGCCTCGCACCCGACAGCTTCGCGTTCGGCAAGCGGGGCAGCGCGTTGCTGCTCGAGGTCGAGGGCCACTTCCAGCGCGAGGAAGAGTCGGTGTTCGCGCTCATGCGGACCTCGTTCAGCGCCGACGAGTTGGCCGAGCTGGGGAGCCGGGCCCTCGCGGTGAAGCAGCACTCGCCCGCCTTCCCCGACGACCACCCGCACCTTGCCGCTGGTCGCTGACCGCACCGGCGTCGGGCAGCCCGGCGCGACCTGGACACCGGGCCAGCAGTCCTCGTCGGCATGGGTGGGCCCGACATCCGGCGAGCCGTCCAGGTTGGCGCGAGCATGTCCCCGATGA
>CAZTVJ010000114.1:0-4427 GCA_964616935.1 uncultured Acidimicrobiales bacterium
CTGCCCGCGCGTGACCGCCGCCTGCATCGGTGAACCGCCCGCGCTCGACGAGGTGGGCATCGGTCACGGCGTTCGCTGCGTGAACCCGGTCCCGGTCGAGGTGCTCCAGTGACCGAGCTGGCCGCCAGCACGCCTCCCGCGCGCTACCTGGTCGAGACCGAGGCCCTCACGGTGCACTTCCCCATCCGCAGCGGCGTCGTGCTCGCCCGCCGCACGGGGGAGGTCAGGGCGGTCGACGGGGTCGACCTCCAGGTGGAGGCGGGGACGACGCTGGGGTTGGTGGGGGAGTCGGGCTCGGGCAAGTCCACGGTCGGAAAGGCGATCCTGCGCCTGGTCGAGCCCACGAGCGGCGCCATCCGCTTCGACGGCCAGTACATCACCACCACCAAGGGTGAGGAGCTGCGCCGCATCCGGCGCCGCATGCAGATGATCTTCCAGGATCCCTACTCCAGCTTGGATCCTCGACAGAGCATCGCGTCGATCCTGGCCGAGCCGATCCGGACCCACCGCCTTGCTCGCGGCGCAGGGGTGGATGCCCGGGTGCGCGAGCTGCTGGACATCGTCGGTCTACCCACCAACGCGGTCAACCGCTACCCGCACGAGTTCTCCGGCGGGCAGCGCCAGCGCATCGGGATCGCCCGCGCGCTCGCGGCCGAGCCCGACCTGATCGTCGCCGACGAGCCCGTCTCCGCGCTGGACGTCTCCATCCAGGCGCAGGTGGTCAACCTGCTCGGCGACCTCCAGGACGAGCTGGGGCTGACCTACTTGGTGATCGCCCACGACCTCGCCGTCGTCCGCCACATCTCCGACCGGGTAGCGGTGATGTACCTCGGCAAGATCGCGGAGGTGGCGCCGAGCGACAAGCTCTATGACGAGCCGCTCCACCCGTACACCCTCTCGCTGCTCTCGGCCATCCCCATCCCGGACCCGGAGATCGAGGACCGGCGGACGCGCATCGTGCTGCAGGGTGACATGCCGTCGCCCGCCGCTCCCCCCAGCGGGTGCCGGTTTCACACCCGTTGCCCGTTCGTGCGCCCGACGCGCTGCCACGACGAAGAGCCGGCGTTGCGAGAGCTGCGCCCCGGCCACACGGTCGCCTGCCACTGGGCCGAGGAGATCCGGGCCGAGACGGCACCGGTGCCGGTTGGCGCTCCGGCGGGTGTGGCGCCGGTTGTGGCCGGCTGAGGCTTGCTGTGTGATGTCGGCCCGCGTCCTCTACCCTTGGACGGCCCCGTTCGTGCCCGATACCTGTGGCGCGCCGCGCAACCCCAGGAGCACTGTGAAGTTGAAGTTCAAGAAGGGTGACACGGTCATCTACCCGCAGCATGGTGCCTGCCTCGTCCAGGGCATCGAGAAGAAGACGGCATTCGGCGAGTCGCGTGACTACCTGGTGCTGCGGTCGGTCATTGGGGAGATGACGCTGTCCGTGCCGGTCGACACTGCGGCGCAGGTCGGTGTGCGGCCTCCGGTGAATGCTGACGAGCTCGACGACCTGGTCACGGTGCTCTCGAAGCCCGATCCGCGGGTGCCCTCCAACTGGTCCCGGCGGTTCAAGAACCACCAGGAGAAGCTCAAGTCGGGCGACGTCTACCAGGTGGCCGAGGTCGTCCGGAACCTGGCGGCCCGCAACCGGGACGCCGCGCTGTCGGCGGCCGAGCGCACGATGTACGAGCGGGCCCGCATCAACCTCGTGTCGGAGATCTCGCCGGCGCTCGGCGTGTCAGCCGAGGAGGCCGAGCAGTACCTCGACGATGCGCTCGCTCGCGGTGTGCTGCGAGCGCCGGCGCCGGCCGTTGCCGCCGCGGTGGCCAAGAAGAAGTAGCAGCTCGGCAGGGGAGAGGCCCGGGCGTCGCCGGGTCCCCTCCCGTAGTGTGACGGCTGATGGAGCAGGTCACGATGCCGCAGCTCGGCGAGACGGTCACCGAGGGCACCGTCACCAAGTGGTGGAAGCAGGTCGGCGATGCCATCGCCGTCGACGACGTGCTCTTCGAGGTCTCCACCGACAAGGTCGACACCGAGGTGCCTTCTGCCTTTGCCGGGTACTTGCGCGAGGTGTACGTCGCCGAGGGTGACACGGTGCCCATCGGCACCCCACTCGCCGTCATCACCGACACGGCCGATGAGGAGATCGGACCGCCCCCGGCCGCGCCGGTGGCTGCGCCCGCCGCCGCCGCCATGCCCCCATCTGCTGCGCCCACCGCGGCCGGCGCCCTGTTCTCGCGCGCGGCGGAGCCAGGCGACGCCCCGCATCGTGAGCACGGCAGCGGCTTCGTGTCGCCCGCCGTTGCCGGGCTGCTGGCCGAGCATGGCCTACGGGCCGACGAGGTCTCGGGTTCGGGTCGTGACGGACGCATCACCCGGGCCGACGTGCTCGCGGTGGCGGCGAACCGTCACCGGTTCGGGGCCGCCGCGGCCCCGGCGGCCGCAGCGGCGGCCCCTCCGACCACGTCGGCTGTCGTGGCGGGACCGGACGACGACGTCGTCGAGCTGACGCGGGCTCGGCGCACGACGGCCCGGAACATGATGCACTCGCTCGCGACGTCGGCCCACACGCTCGTCGTGGTGGAGGTCGACTACCACACGATCGACCCGGTGCGCCGGGCCGCCGGGCTGTCCTACCTGCCGTTCGTCGCTCGGGCCGCCATCGACGCCATCGGCGAGTTCCCGCACGTCAACGCCTCGCTCGGCCAGGATCAGCTGATCGTGCACCGCACGATCAACCTGGGTATCGCGATCGATGTCGACTTCCAAGCGCTCGTGGTGCCCGTCGTGAAGGACGCCGGCGTGATGCGGCTGCGCGCCATCAGCGACGCCGTCGCGGACCTGGCCGACCGGGCCCGGCGCAAGCGGCTCACCGCCGACGACCTCACGGGCGGCACGTTCACCCTCACCAACGTCGGGGCGTACGGCACGGTCGTCACCGCACCGATCCTCAACCAGCCTCAGGTGGCCATCCTGTCCAGTGATGGCGTCAAGATGCGGCCGGTGGCGGTGAGGTCGGGGCAAGGTGAGTGGACCATCGCCGTGCGCCCCGTCGGCAACCTGAGCCTGACGTTCGACCACCGCGCCTACGACGGTGCGTACGCAGCCGCGTTCCTGGCCCGCGTGCGCGACCTGCTGGAGACCCGCGACTGGTCGCAGGAGGTTTGAGGTGGGCGAGAGCTACCGAGGTTTCCCCGCCTCGGAGCTGATCGACGACTTCCGACTGGCCTGCGTCTCGCGGGGCATCGACGACCGCCAGATCACGATGCAGAAGCAGAGCCGGGTCTTCTTCCAGATCTCCGGCGCCGGCCACGAGGCCATCGGCCTGGCCCTCGCCCGCCACCTGCGCTCCGGCTACGACTGGTTCTTCCCCTACTACCGCGACCAGGCCCTCGTCCTCGGTCTCGGCGTGACGCCCACCGAGGTGTTGATGCAGGCCGTCGGCTCGGCCGAGGACCCGTCGAGCGGTGGCCGCCAGATGCCGAGCCACTGGGGCAGCAAGGCTCGCAACATCGTCAGCCAGTCGAGCCCGACCGGTAGCCAGTGCATACCGGCCGTCGGGTGCGCCGAGGGCGGGCGGTACATCGTGCGCCGGCCCCAGCTCGCCCTGCCCGCTCACGGCGACGAGCTGACCTACGTCAGCCTGGGCGAGGGAGCCTGCAGCGAGGGCGAGTTCTGGGAGAGCTTGAACAGCGCGTGCAACCTCCACCTCCCGGTGCTCTACGTCGTCCCGGACAACGGCTTTGCCATCTCGGTGCCGTCCACCGACCAGCACCCGGCCCCGGTCGCGGACCTCGTGAGGGGCTTTCGCGGCCTCGACATCCATCGCCTCGACGGCACCGACTACTTCGAGGTGCGGGCCCAGGCCAAGGCCATCATCGAGCACATCCGAGCCGGCGTCGGGCCTGCCCTGATCCACGCCGACGTCGTTCGGCCCTACTCGCACAGCGCAGCGGACACCCAGAGCAAGTACCGGTCGAGCGCCGAGCTGGCCGAGGAGGCGAGCCGTGACCCCATCGATCGGATGGAGCGCGAGCTCGTCACCGGCGGCGTGCTGAGCGCCGAGGAGGCCGGTGCGATCCGCGCCGAGGCCAAGGAGATCGTGGCCAAGGCGGCGGCCGAGGCCCTGGCGGCCCGGCGCCCCGACCCGGCCACGATCGCGACGCAGGTCTACGTGCTGCCTGATCTGCCGGCCCCGCCGGCCACGTACGACGGTGGCGACCCGGTCCCGCTCGGTGAGGCGATCAAGCGCACCCTTCACGAGGCGATGGAAGCCGACGAGCGCATCCTCGTCTTCGGCGAGGACGTCGCCGATTGCAGCGACGACGAGGCGCTGGAACAACTGGGCGGCAAGGGCGGCGTCTTCGGCGTCACCCACAAGTTGCAACGCACCTTCGGCTCACACCGGGTGTTCAATTCGCCGCTCGCCGAGGCCAACATCGTCG
>CAZTVJ010000115.1:0-1575 GCA_964616935.1 uncultured Acidimicrobiales bacterium
GGCACCGCTCGAGCCTCAGGGTGCGTCGTCGACCAAGGTGACGGTCACGACCTATCTCACGATCACGTGCAAGGTCGCCCAGTTCGGCCGGGGCGCGCTGGCCGACGTCAGCACCAAGATCCTCGGGCAGTTCGTCGACGAGCTGGAAAAGACCGTGATCAACCCACCGGTCGCCGCGGATGCGGCCCCGGAGGCCGCCGCCGCAGCGGCGACGCCAAGCGTCACGACCGTGGCGGACGGAGACGGCGCCGCCGTGCGCAAGGTCGAGCATGCCGCCAACGAGCCGGTCGATCTCGTGGACGTCGCCGGTGGCGCAATGCTGAAACGGCTGGCTCCCATCGGCTTCGTCGGCCTGCTGATCCTGCTCTTCATCCTGCTCCGCAAGCGCAAGGGCTGAGCCCTCGCCGGCGATGGCCGACGACCTCGCCACCGTGACGCTGCTGCTCGGCCGCCGGCCGCAGGGCGCGTTCGAGGTGGTGGCCCGTTCCCCTGACGGCAACCCGGTGGTCATTCGCAACGCACCGCTGCTCGACGACGGCACACCGATGCCGACCCGCTACTGGCTCATCGGAGCGGAGGCGTCGACCGCGGTGGCGCGGCTGGAGGCTGCGGGCGGCGTGCGCCGGGCCGAGGCCGCGGTGGATGCCGCAGCGCTCGCTGACGCCCATGCCCGCTACGCCGCCGAGCGCGACGCGCAGCTCCCCCGTGATCACACCGGGCCACGGCCGTCGGGCGGTGTCGGCGGCACGCGCATCGGCGTCAAATGCCTCCACGCCCACTACGCGTGGTTCCTCGCCGGCGGCGACGACCCGGTGGGGCGCTGGGTGGCCCAGCAGCTGGGCGAGGTCGCGCCATGATCGTCGGGGCCGTCGACATCGGTACGAACTCGGTGCGCCTGCTGATCACCGACGGCACGACTGCGCTGGCACGCGAGGTGACGACGACTCGGCTCGGCGCGGGCCTCGACCGGACGGGTCCCCTCGACCCTGATGCCGTCGAGCGGACCCTCCGCTGCCTCCGCGACGCTCGCCGGCGGCTCGACCAGCTCGGTGCCGAACACGTCCGGGTCGTGGCGACCTCGGTGGTTCGCGACGCCGCCGAGGGCGACGGCTTCCTCAGCGCCGCGCGCGACATCCTGGGTGTCCCGGTCGAGGTCCTGGCGGGCACCGACGAGGCCCACCTGGCGTTCGCGGGCGCCACGAAGGGGCTCGACCTGGGCGACAGCCCCTTCCTCGTCGTCGACATCGGTGGCGGCTCCACTGAGCTCTCGGTGGGCATCGACGAGCCCGAGGGCGTCATGTCCCTCGACGTGGGCAGCGTCCGGCTCACCCAAGCCGAGCTGCACAGCGATCCACCCTCGCCGGAGGAGCTGGTCAATGCCATCGGCCTGGTGGAGGACCTGCTCGACGAGGTCGTGCGTGCCCTCCCGGCCGTGGCGGAGGCCCGCACCGTGGTCGGTGTCGCCGGCACGATCATCAGCATCGCCGCCGTGGAGCTCGGCTACTACGACCGCGAGACGATGCACCACTTCGTGCTCACGCGCATGGCCGCCGAGGACGTGTTCCGCACGCTCGC
>CAZTVJ010000116.1:0-10226 GCA_964616935.1 uncultured Acidimicrobiales bacterium
CGAACTTCACCGGCAAGATCGCAGCCGAGCTCGACCGCCTGCGCGAGCACGAGTTCATCAAGATCGTCGACGCGCTCGTCGTCAGCAAGGACGACGAGGGCAACATCACGCAGTTGCAGGTCACGGATCTCAGCCTGGACGAGTCGATCGAGATGGGTGCAATCGCCGGAGCGCTGATCGGCTTCGGCTACGGCGAGGGTGACGAGGACGCGATCGAAGCAGGCGCCGAGCTCGGTGCCGAGGCGATGGCGGAGAAGGGTGGTCACCTGATCCCCGAGGAAGACGCCTGGTACGTCGCAGACGCGATCCCGAACGGATCGGCCGCAGCGATCGTCCTGCTCGAGCACCTCTGGGCGATCCCGCTCCGCGACGCGATCGTGAGTGCCGGCGGTATCGCGCTCGCTGACGAGTGGATCCACGCGAGCGACCTGATCGCTGTCGGCATCGCGGCGGCTGGCGAGTAGCCGAGCTCAGGCGAGGCCTAGGCCGACCAGAACCAGCGGATCCGCCTGTGGCACGGACCGCCCGCCGAAGGTGAGTCGCACGGCTTACGCGCGCGGAAGCGCCCGGACGTCGAGGCGCTCCAGCCCCCGCAGGATGCAACTGGGCGCGTACCGGACGGCCGAGGGGTCGATCGGCTCGATCTGGGCGTAGCGCTGAGCCAGCGTGCGCAACGCGATCGTGGCCTCGAGTCGGGCCAGCGGCGCCCCGACGCAGTAGTGGGGGCCACGGCCGAAAGCCAGGTGCTGCTGCAGGTGGGGCCGATCGGGATCGAACCGCTCGGGCTCGGGGAACATGGCGTCGTCCCGGTTGGCCGAACCGAACAGGATCCACAACGTGGCGCCCTTCGGCACGCGTACTCCTCCCAGCTCGGTGTCCTCGGTGACGATGCGGAACAGCCCCTGGTTCGGACTGGCCAGCCGCAGCGCCTCCTCGACCACTCGGGCTGGCCGCTCGGGCTCGGTGGCCATGCGGTCCCACTCGGCGGGCTGATCGGCCAGCAGCAGCACGGCGTCCGCGATGAGGCTGGCGGTGGTCTCGCTGCCCGCCACCTGCAGCTGCTGGACGATCGAGATCATCTCCTCCATCGACAGCGGCTCACCCTCGACACCGTCCTCAGGGGTCAGGCGAGCGTCCAACAGGGCGGTGAGAAGATCGTCCCGTGGCGCGGCGCGCCGATCCTCGAGCTCGTCGGCGAAGTAGCGCTGCAGCTCGACCACGCCCTCGGCCGACGCGAGCCAGCCGTCGTCGTCGAGCCGCCGGCCGATCGAGGCGACCGAGGCGTCGGCCCAGCGCTTGAAGTCGGCGAAGCGGTCGTCGGGCACCCCGAGCGCGGCGGCGATGGTGCGCGTCGGGATCGGGACGCACACCACCTCGACGAAGTCGAACGGGGTGCCCTCGAAGCCGTCGACCGTGTCGCACAGGCGGTCGACGGTGGCCTGGATGGCCGGGGCCAGCTCGGCCACGCGCCGCGGCGTGAAGGCCTTGGAGACCAGCCGGCGGTATCGGGTGTGGTCGGGTGGGTCTGCGGTCAGCATGGTCGCCGGGCGGCGGAAGCCGCGCGCGGCGATCTCCTGCAGCTGGGGCAGGAGGTGGGCCGGCGGTGCCGCGCCCGGTGTGCCGAAGCGGGAGGAGAAGGTGCGCCAGTCGCCGAGCACGTGCGACACCAGGTCGTACCGGGCGACGGCGTACACGTCGGCACCCGGACGCCCGACCCACTCGCCGGGGACGAAGTGCACCGGATCGTCGACCCGCAGACGCGCGTAGTGGGGGTACGGGCACTGCATCACCGCGTCGTCTCGAGGGTCGAAGACGATGGCGGCGTCCGCAGCGGTCACGGTTCGCCGAGCCAGTCCGACAGCAGCGCGTGGTGGTGGCGGAGCTTGGTCTCCTGGTAGTTGGCGAACGTGACCGAGCCGATCGCTCCCGAAGCGAGACCCTGCTGCACGTTGGGCAGGTTGAACACGTCCTGGTTGAACACCCGCGCCAGCAGCCCGAGCTCGGGCGCCTCGGTCCAGTCGGTGTCGGCGTCGAGCCAGTGGACCGGGGTGGGCGGGGGGCGGTCGCCCTGGAACGGGGCCAGGTACATGCACTCCATGATCGCCTCGTCGTGGCGGTCGCCGTTCGGGCGGAAGCGGTAGACGATGCGGTTGTAGGCACCCCAAGGATGGAAGTTCGGGAACACCGAGTAGTAGAAGCTGTCGCACATCTCGGCGTCCGTCAGCTCGAGCGCCCCCTCCCCCACGAAGGGCACCAGCGACCGGCGGCGCAGGTCACCGGCCACCTGGCGGGCCGTAGAACCCTCGGGCACCGCCACGCTGATCGGCTCGTCGAGGTTGCGGTCCATCATGGCGTCGAGCATGTCCTGCTCGGACGGCTGCCACGTCAGGTGTGGGCTGGGCGTGCCGTTGGGCGTGATGGCGCGACAGACGTTGCCGAACACGTCGTACTGGCTGTTCGCGTCACCGATCCCGGGGAGCAGCTGAGGGTGGGTGGCCACCACGTGGAAGGCTTCCATGAAGGCCTCCTGGGCCACCTTCCAGTTGCAGCGCAGCACCTTGGCCACGTGGGCCTGCTTGTAGCGCTGTTCGAGCGGCCACCGCTCGAAGTGCTTCGTCAGGTCCCCCAGGTGGGTCTCGAGGGGACGGGCGTCGGGGTCGGGGTTGATGAACACGAACCCGCCCCACAGGCCCACCTTGACCTCGGGCAGGCGCCACTCGGGCGTGACCTGGGGGAAGTCCCACGAGCAGGGCACGTGCTTGAGCGAGCCGTCCAGGTTCCAGGCGAAGCCGTGGAACGCGCAGCGCAGCTCGTCGTCGCGCCCGCAGCGCTCCTTCAGCAGGCGGCCGCGGTGCAGGCAGACGTTGCGGAAGGCGCGGATCGTGACGGGATCCACCCGCACGACCAGGATGGACATGCCAGCGACGTCGTAGACGTAGTGGTCGCCGACCTCGGGGATGTCCTCCTCACGGCAGGCCATCTGCCACACCCGGCTCCACAAGCGCTCCTTCTCCAGCTCGTGGAAGGCGCGGCTGGTGTAGCGCTCCACGGGGACGAACGTCGGGCCGGGCTCGATGGGGCTGTCCAGCCTGAGCACGCCGGGGACGGGCTTGGTGTCGCTGTCCAGGAGATCCTGGTAGCTGCGGCCGCGCGAGCGCACCGGTGCCTGATCGATCGTCGTCATAGCCGGGTCCCTTCCACCTGGTCCGCCAGCCTGGCCACGCCGACCAGATCCTTCGGGTTCTTGGCCATCGATGCCGGCACCTGCGGCCCGGCCAGCCAGAGGCACAGCTGCGGATCCACGTGGTGCAGCGCACCCTCGACCCAGTCGCCCGTGTGGGTGAACACGCCGACGACGCCCTCCTGGTCCACCTCGACGAGCCCGTCCGCTCGGACCTCGTACATCGCCCCGCTCAACGGATGCCGTCGTCTGCGCACAGCCCCTCCCACGTCGAAGTCCCTTCGTCCGAACCTAAAGTGATCGGCCAGTTGATTACCGGGTGCGCCCGTCCTGCGCCTGCGGGACCTTGGTCCCTGGTCGGCCGCACTTCGGAGGCCAAGCAGCGCCGTCGACGAGGCGGCGGAGCCCCACGTGGGTGAACGGGCAGCAGACGTCAGCGAACACCTCGATCGCGGCAGGCCTCACGTGAAGATGATCTGGCCACCGGCGGCCATCTCGTAGAATTCGCCGACGGTGATGATGTCCTGGACCTGGTCGATGAGGTCGTTCTTCTCCAACCCGAAGAGGTCGACCGAGGCCTTGCAGGCGTAGAGGCCGGCGCCGGTGTCCGCGATCATCTCGATGAACTCGGGGATGGAGGGGATGTCGAGCTTCTCCATCTTCTGGTTCATGTAGTGCGTCATCACGGTCGATACCCCGGGCAGCCCGCCCGCCATCGTGGCGAGGTGCAGTCCGGGGTTGCCGACCGTGGCCACCTTGATGTGGTCGTGGCGCCCCTTGTGGATGGCGTCCAGGCCGAAGAACGTGAAGAAGAGGTTTGCCTCGATGCCCTCCGCCCGGGCACCGTTGGCCATGATCAGCCCCGGGTAGATCCCTTCGAGGGAGCCCTTGGAGATGATGATCGAGACCTTCTCGATGGTGTCACCCATGATGTCTGCTCGCTTTCGATGTCGAGGCTGCGATCAGATGCAGCCGCGTGGCTTCGGGATGCCGGCGATCTTCGCGGCGACCTTGGCGGGGCCTCTGGGGAAGAGCTGGTAGAGCTCCTTCACCGAGACGCCTGAGGTCTTGCCCAGCATCCGCACGGTAGGGCCTGTGCCCTTCTCCGCGTACTCCTTGCGCATGAACTCCACGACCTGCCAATGGCGCTCGGTCATCGGATCGATGCCCTCGGCCTTGGCGATGTCGACCCCCATCTCCCGATTCCACTGCTCAGGGTGCCGGAAGAAGCCTTCGTCATCGAGCTCGACGGGGGTGCCGGCGAGGGTGGCCATGGTCATCGTGGATCCTCCTGGTAGATCGGTCCGGACATCGTCGGCCTCGGCATCGACTTGCCCGCGGTGGGCATGTCCGACTTGATGCCCGGGATGTCCCGACCGGGCAGGAGGCTGTGCCAGTAGAACCACTGGAACATCAGCTTGCCGAGGTGGTTGAGGCGTGACTCCTTGAGCAGCGGCAGACCGACCGGCGTCGGGAAGTGTCCCGGCAGGGGCTCGGTCTCGTAGTTGAAGTCGATGAGCAGCGCCTTGTGGAACCCGGTCTCGATGAAGCAGTTGGCGTGGCCGTCGTAGCTCGCATCGAGTGGTTCACCGGCCAGGTAGCGCCGGACGTTCTCGACGAGCACCTCGCCTTCGAAGTGCGTCACCGACCCGGCCTTGGAAGCGGGCACGTTCGCCGCGTCGCCTACGACGAAGATGTCGGGCGCCGCCTTGGCCTGGAGCGTGGCCGGGTCGGCGGGCACGAAGTTCAACTCGTCGCCCAGGCCCGGGGACCGGCCCACGTACGGCGCCCCACCGTGGAGCGGCACCACGACCGCCAGATCGAAGGGCACCTCCCGCCCGTCGTAGGCGACGAGCCGGTTGCCTTCACCATCGACCTCGCCGGTGTTGAACTCGGTCACCAGCTCGATGCCCTTGTCGGCGAGCAGCCCGGACAGCGCTGCAGAAGCGACTGGCTTCGTGAACGCGCCGTCGAGCGGGGTCGCGTAGGTGATGCGGACGCTGTCGCGGATGCCCCGTTCGTGGAAGTACCAGTCGGCCAGGAAGCAGAACTCGAGGGGCGCGACCGGGCACTTGATGGGCAGGTCGACCACGTTGACCACGAGGTCGCCTCCGTCGAAGCGCTCGAGCGCGCCAGCCAGCGCAGCGGCGCCCTCGAGGCTGTAGAAGGTGAACACCTTGCTCATCCAGCCCGCTCCGGTGAGCCCCTCGGTCTCCTCGGGCACCAGCACCGCACCGGTTGCGACGACCAGCACGTCATAGGGCAACGCCGCACCGTCCTCGAGGTGCACCCGGTGCCCGTCGATGTCGACCCGCTCGATCGGCGACCGGACGTAGTCGATCCCGCGATGGAGCTGCCTGCCGCGCGGTCGCACGATGTCCTCGGGGCTGCTGAGCCCGAACGGCACGAACAGCAGCCCGGGTTGGTACACATGGCGATCGTCCTGGTCCACCACCGTGATCGACGCCTCGTCCTGGTGGTAGAGCCGCCGGAGGCGATTGGCGGTCAGGGTCCCTCCTGTCCCACCGCCGAGGACCACGATCCTCGCTGTCATGTCGAACCTCCATGGCTCACGAGACCCATGGTCCACGCTGACGGGGCGAGCCGCCAGGGACCTCCGTCCCGAGTTCTCGGGCGTTTGGGCGCGTCTCCATGCGGCTGGTCCCAGCGGCACCGCACCACGATCAGGAGCGAGGCTGCAGGATCGGCGCGCGACCCGGGCCGACTCAGCGCTGCGGTAAAGCCGCTAGGGTGCGGCCGAGGCCCGCCGGGGGCGGGTTCAGGATCGCACTGGCGCGTTGCTCGATCCGTGGGCGCCGGTTGCGCACATCGTTCGGAGGGGCACCATGGCCAGGGTCCGGACCATCGCAAGCATCGTCGCCGCGCTCAGCCTCACCCCGGTGGTGGCGGCCGTAGCGCCCCTTGGCCTCACCGCCGCCCAGGCGGCCACGACGAACCTCTTCTTCTCCGAGTACATCGAGGGCACCAGCAACAACAAGGCGCTCGAGATCTACAACGGCACGGGTGCAGCCGTGAACCTCGTCACCGCTGGCTACAACGTCCAGATGTACTTCAACGGCAACCCGGTGTCGACGTTGACGATCAACCTCGTCGGCACGGTCGCCGACGGCGACGTCTACGTGCTCGCCCAGTCGGCGGCCAACGCCACGATCCTGGCCCAGGCCGACCAGACGAACGGTTCCGGATGGTTCAACGGCGACGACGCCGTGGTGCTGCGGCAGGGCACGACCGTCCTCGACGTCATCGGCCAGATCGGCTTCGACCCCGGCACCGAGTGGGGAACCGGCCTCACCAGCACCGCCGACAACAGCCTGAGCCGCAAGACATCCATCTGCCAGGGCGACGCGGATGGGTCCAACATCTTCGACCCGTCGGTGCAGTGGGACGGCTTCGCGACCGACACCTTCACCAACTTGGGCTCCCACACCGCCGCTTGCGGCGACGTGGCGCCGTTCGTCGCGTCGACGTCGCCGGCCAACGCTGCCGCCGACGTGGCGCGCAGCGCCGACATCACCGTCACCTTCAACGAGCCGGTCGACGTCACGGGCGCCTGGTACACGATCTCGTGTGCCACCACGGGAGCCCACACGGCAACCGTGAGCGGTGGTCCGACGAGCTTCACCCTGAACCCTGACGCCGACTTCGGCGCCAACGAGGTGTGCACCCTCTCCATCACGGCCGCCAGCGTCACTGACCAGGACACCGACGACCCGCCCGACGCCATGGCAGTCGACACCCAGGTCAGCTTCACGACGGTCGACATCGCCGTCTGCGGCGACCCTGCGACGCTGATCCACGACATCCAGGGCAGCGGGCTCACCTCGCCCCTCGTTGGGGCCCCCGGCATAGGCCGCTCGATCGAGGGCGTCGTCGTCGGCGACTATCAAGGACCGGGCCAGTTCGGTGGCTTCTACGTTCAGGAGGAGGACGCGGACGCTGATGCCGACGCGGCCACCAGCGAGGGCGTCTTCGTGTTCAACGCCGCGCCGGTGTCGGTGGGCGACGTCGTGCGGGTGCGGGGCAACGTCATCGAGTTCGGGTCGACCGGCACCACCCTCACCGAGCTTGCCTCGGTCACCTCGGTCCTCGTCTGCGCGAGCGGCGCCACCAGCCCGCCGCCCGCCAACGTGGTGCTGCCGGTGTCCAGCGTCTCCGATTGGGAGCGCTACGAGGGCATGCTGGTCTCGATCAGCCAGACGATGGCCGTCACCGAGACGTTCACGCTCGGGCGCTTCGGCGAGGCCGTCCTATCGCTCGGCAGCCGGCTGCTCAACCCGACGAGCGTGGCCCTCCCCGGCGCCCCCGCGCTGGCCGTGCAGGGCCTGAACGACCGCAGCCGCATCGTGCTCGACGACGGCAACAACCTGCAGAACATCGACCCAACGCTGTACCCCACAAGCGGCCTGAGCGCGTCGAACACCCTGCGCTCGGGGGACACTTTGGCGTCGCTCACTGGTGCGCTCGACCAGCGCTTCGGGCTGTACCGCATCCAGCCCGTTGGCGCGGTGACCTTCAACGCCACGAACCCGCGGCCGGCCTCGCCGGCCGACGTCGCGGGCGGGGTCAAGGTGGCGTCGATGAACGTCCTCAACTACTTCAACGGCGACGGAACCGGCGGCGGGTTCCCGACCGCCCGTGGCGCCGAGACGCCGTTCGAGCTCGGGCGCCAGCAGGCCAAGATCGTGAGCGCCCTCGTCGGCCTCGACGCGGACGTGGTCGGCCTGATGGAGATCGAGAACGACTCGGGCGCCAACAGCGCCGTCGAGCAGCTCACGGCAGCGCTGAACGCAGCGACGAGCCCGGGCAACTACGCCTTCATCGACACGGGCGTCATCGGCACTGACCAGATCCGCGTGGCCATGCTCTACCGCCCGTCCGTCGTGACGCCGGCCGGCGCCTACGCCGTCCTCACCTCCGCCGTCGACCCCATGTTCATCGACACCTTGAACCGCCCAGCGCTAGCACAGACGTTCTCCGAGAACGCCAACGGCCAGCGGTTCACGGTGGTCGTGAACCACCTCAAGTCGAAGGGATCGAACTGCAACGCCGTGGGCGATCCTGATACCGGCGACGGTCAGGGGAACTGCAACGTCACGCGGGCGAACGCGGCGACGGCACTGGCCAACTGGCTGGCGACCGACCCGACGGGCAGCGGCGACCCCGATGTCCTGATCATCGGCGACCTCAACTCGTACGCCAAGGAGGACCCGATCCGGGCTCTCGAGATCGGCGGCTACACCAACCTCGTGGCCCAGTTCGGTGGCCCAGCGGCGTACTCGTACGTGTTCGGTGGCCAGTCGGGCTACCTCGACCACGCGCTCGCCAACGCGGCCCTCGCGTCGCAGGTCACCGGCGTGACGGACTGGCACATCAACGCCGACGAGCCCATCGCGCTCGACTACAACACCAACTTCAAGACGGCCAACCACATCAGCACGCTGTTCGCACCGGACGCTTACCGCTCATCCGATCACGACCCGGTGCTCATCGGGGTCTGCCAGGCGCCGACGTTGAGCGTGAGCGTGAGCCCGAACGTGCTCAAGCCACCGAACCACAAGTACCAGACGGTGAAGGCGGCGGCGACGACATCCGGCGACGTGACCAACCTCGATCTGGTGTCGGTCACGTCGAACGAGCCCGACAACGGTCAGGGTGACGGCGACACGGCCAACGACATCGTGATCGTCGACGACCTGACGGTGAAGCTGCGGGCCGAGCGGTCGGGAAACGGCAACGGCCGCATCTACACCCTCACCTGGGAGGCGACCAACGCCTGCGGCGCCACGGTGACCGCGACAGCGACGGTGACGGTCCCGAAGGGCGCGAACTGAGCCGGAGGCTCCAAGTGTCCAACCTGGCACTCAGCATCGACCTGGTGCAAGATCAGGCACTTCGTCATTCGTGGGCGTAACAGGACTCGAACCTGTGACCTCTACGTGTCGAGGCGACCCAGCCTGGTTCGCGCGTCCAGGGCCAGCTCGCCAGATACCCTCTGACCAGGCAACTTCCGTTCGCTTCGTGCCGTCTCATGCTCGCCTGTGCTACTGCGTCTGTGCACTTGGTGTGCACTTGACGATCTAGGATCACGCTGTGGCATCCATCGTCGAGCGGCGACTCTCGGACGGTTCGAGGGCCTACCTCGTTCGGTTTCGGATGCCGGATGGCCGACAGCGCGCCAGGCAGTTCAAGCGGCGACGGGACGCCGTTGCGTACGTCAGCCTCGTGGAGGTCGATCAGCTGCGAGGAGTGTTGCTCGATCCGCGCTTGGGCCGCACAACGGTCTCATCGTGGTGGGCGCAGTGGTGGCCAACGGTCACCAACCTTCGTGAGAGCACACGGGCTACCGACGAGGTGTACTTCCGAAAGCATGTACTCCCCCGGTTCGGCGACGTTGCCCTCGCGAGGCTCGACCGGACTGCTGTGCGCGGCTGGGCTGCTGAGCTCTCGGCCGTCGATGGGGCGAACCTCGCTCCGGCCACGGTCCATCGCATCGTGCAGGTCTTCAACAAGTGTGTCGCTGCGGCCGTCGAGGACAGGGTCATCGCGGAGAACCCGGTCGCACGGCTACCGCTGCCTCAGCTGGAGCGCCAGGAGATGCGCTATCCGGATGCCGCAGCGATCAGCTCGTGGGCCACGAGCCGGACCTCAGCACCGTGTCCGCGCTGCTGAGCGGCGCCCGAGTCGCACTGCAGAAGGGCGGCCTGGTGGAAAAACTCGACCGAGGCCACCCTACTGAAGCCATGCTGGTGCGGTTGGAGCAGCCAGCTCACCTGCTTCGAGAGACCGGGATCCCGCGTGGCCCGGCTGACGCCCGAGACTCCTCGTAGCATGGCGATCACGACGACACGCGAGGGAAGGCCTGGAGGCGTGCGACGGTTGGCGGCAGTCGCGGCGAGCGTGCTGGTCGTGGCTGTTGTCGTGGCCACCCTGGTGAGGGTGACTGAAGACCCATTCCGAGTCGTGGTCAACCTGGTCCTGCTCGTGGTGTTGCTGGCGGTCGGCTGGTATGCGCTGACGAGGACAG
>CAZTVJ010000117.1:0-6045 GCA_964616935.1 uncultured Acidimicrobiales bacterium
GGGGCGGTGCTCCTGATGGAGTACCTGCCGCCCGTGGGTTGGGCCGACGTCGCTACCCGCCGCGATCTCGATGCGCTCGCCGAGCGGCTCGACCTGCGCATCGATGCGCTCCGGTTCGAGCTGCAGGCGACCATGCACCAAGAGCTGGCGGCGATGACGCGCACCTTCGTCCTGGCCAACACGGCCGCGGTCCTGTCGGCCGTCGGCCTGGCCTTCGCCGCCGCCCGCTTCGCCTGATCAGGGCGCCGGGTAGGCTCCGGCCCCATCTGTCCCAGCGAGCAAGCGGGGTGCGCGCCCATGGCCGACGAGACGACGCAAGCGCGATCCGAGACGTCGGCGGCCATCGAGGTCGTCTCGGACGAGAGCCGCACGTTCCCGCCTCCCGCCGCGTTCAAGAAGCAGGCGCTCGTCACCGACACCTCCCTCTACGACGAGGCGGCCCAGGACGACCAGGGCTTCTGGGCGCGCCAGGCCCACGAGCTGCTCACCTGGACCAAGGACTGGGACACCATCTGCGACTGGGACCTGCCCTTCGCGAAGTGGTTCGTCGGCGGCGAGCTGAACGTTGCGGCCAACTGCCTCGACCGCCACGTCGACGCCGGCAAGGGCGACAAGGTCGCGTACTACTGGGAGGGTGAGCCGGGCGACACCAGGGTCATCTCCTATGCGCAGCTGCTCGCCGAAGTGCAGCGGCTCGCCAACGTCCTGAAGGGCCTCGGCGTCGAGCGGGGCGACCGGGTGAACATCTACCTGCCGATGATCCCCGAGCTGCCCGTTTCGCTCCTGGCCTGTGCCCGTATCGGCGCTGCGCACTCGGTGGTCTTCGGCGGGTTCTCGCCCGACTCGCTTTCCGATCGCATCAACGACGCCCAGGCCAAGGTCCTCATCACTGCCGACGGTGGATGGCGGCGTGGCGCCGTCGTGCCGCTCAAGGCCAATGCCGACGTCGCATTGGTGAACACCCCGTCGATCGAGCACGTCGTCGTGGTCCGGCGCACGGAGAACGACGTCCACATGGAGGCGGGTCGAGACCACTGGTACCACGAGGCGGTGGCGGCAGCCGAGCCCACATGCCCAGCGGAGCCGATGGACAGCGAGCAGCTGCTGTTCCTGCTCTACACGTCCGGCACCACGGCCAAGCCCAAGGGCATCATGCACACGAGCGGCGGTTACCTGACGCAGGTGGCCTTCACCCACAAGTACGTGTTCGACCTCCACCCGGACACCGACGTGTACTGGTGCGCGGCGGACATCGGCTGGGTCACCGGCCACAGCTACATCGTCTACGGGCCGCTGGCCAACGGCGCCAGCAGCGTCATGTACGAGGGCACGCCCGACCATCCCGGCAAGGACCGGTGGTGGGAGATCATCGAGAAGTACAAGGTCACCATCCTCTACACCGCACCCACGGCCATTCGGACGTTCATGAAGTGGGGCGTCGCCGAGCCGGACAAGCACGACCTCTCGTCACTGCGACTCCTCGGTTCCGTCGGCGAGCCCATCAACCCCGAGGCCTGGATGTGGTACCACGAGCACATCGGTGGCAGCCGGTGCCCCATCGTCGACACGTGGTGGCAGACCGAGACGGGCGGCATCATGATCAGCCCGCTGCCGGGGTGCACGACGACCAAACCGGGCTCGGCCACGTTCCCACTCCCCGGCATCGGTGCCGAGATCGTGGACGACGCCGGCCTGCGGGTCGACGTCGGCGGCGGCTACCTCACCCTCACCCAGCCGTGGCCGGCGATGCTGCGCGGCATCTACGGCGACCCCGACCGCTACCGGGACACCTACTGGAGCCGGTTCGAGGGCCGTTACTTCGCCGGCGACGGTGCCAAGCTCGACGACGACGGCTACCTCTGGCTGCTGGGCCGGGTCGACGACGTCATGAACGTCAGCGGGCACCGCATCTCCACCACCGAGGTCGAGTCCGCCCTGGTCGCCCACCCGACCGTGGCCGAGGCGGCCGTCGTCGGCGCCAAGGACGAAGTCACCGGGCAGGCCATCATCGCCTTCGTCACGCTGCGGAGCGACGTCGTGGTCGACGAGAGCCACGGGGAAGCGCTCCGCCAGTACGTCGCCACCCACATCGGCGCCATCGCCCGGCCGAAGACCATCATCTTCACGCCGGACCTGCCCAAGACGCGGTCGGGCAAGATCATGCGTCGTCTGCTGCGCGACGTGGCCGAAGGCAGGGATCTGGGTGACACCACAACGCTGGCTGACGCCACCGTCGTGGACGAGATCCGCAGCCGTGCAGCCGCGACTCCTCAGGACGACTGAGCGCACCGGGTTCGGGCGCGGCTGATCCAGGATGCCGCTTCGGCGGGCGGGAGACCATCGGTTGGAAGGCGACGTAGCCATCACGCCGCAGCCCGTCTTCGCGGTGGTCCGGTGGTTTGGATGGCTCCGTTCGGGTGGGTGATGGTGAGGGTGCGGTCGAGTTGGAGGGTGAGGAGCCAGCCGAGGTCGTGGATGGCGTGGTGGTGGCGTTCGCACACGGGGAGCAGGTTGGCCAGGTCGGTGGGCCCGCCGTGGTCCCACCAGATGACGTGGTGGAGCTTGCAGAACTCGTAGCGCACGGCACACCCGGGGATTGCGCAGGTGGGGTACAGGGCTCGCAGCGCCCGGCGTTGGGCGCGATTGGCCAGGCGGGTGGTGCGACCCAGGTCGAGGCATCCAGGGGCGTGGAGCACGACACCGTTGCGCACGATCACGGGGGAGATCTCGGCACGGCCGGCCAGATCGACCAGCACCCGCCAAGGCACCTCCACCGGCAACCCCCAGTCCACCACCGGTCCCCCGGTGGGGCTGGTCTCGGTAGTGTCGATGACGGGGACGATCTCGGCGCGTCCCCCGCTCGTGACCGTCCCGTCGAGCAGGCCGACCAGGGCGCGGCCCCGCAGGAAGTCTTGCTTCTCGCCGGGGTCGGTGGGGCAGCCCTCGGGCGCCTTGTCGGCGAACAGCGCGTCGACCGCGGCGCGGAGCCCGGCGTGGAGGCGTAGCCCGGTCTCGGGGTCGAACCTCCCGTGGATGCACCACATGCCCTCGGTGTCGACCCAGGTCTTGAGCCGCGTGGCTCGCTGCTGGCGGGCCAGGAGGGCCTCGCCGCCGTCGGCTTCGATGCGGCGTACCTCGGCCCGTACCGACCGTTCGAATTCCTCCACCGTGGACGCTCGGGCGACCTCCACCAGCGAGGTGGCTCGGTCCAGCAGCTCGTCGCGGCGGCCGGGTTCGAGCTGGCGCAGGCCTCGGCCCAGAGCGTCCAGGTGGCCGCCCGACACATCACCCGAAGCCAGCGCCCGCTCGAACACGGGTACCGCCCCGGCCACCGACACCCGTTCCACCACCCGCGCCGCCGCCTTCTCGGACACGCCGCCGGCGTAAGCCACCGCCACTTCCGGGATCATGGCCGTCTCTGTCAAGACCCGGGCCAGCGCCACTTCGCGACCGTCGACCCAGGCGCGCAGGCGGCGCACATCGCCCAACCCGGCCCGCACCGCACCTTCGTCGGCGATGTCGACGCGGGCCAGGCGCTCCACGACCCCGATCACCTGCTCCAAGTCCATACGAACAAGTGTACGTAGGGGGTGTCACAGAGTTCGGCGGCTAGTCCCTGAAGTTGGTGAACTGCAGCGCGATGCCGAGATCGGCTTCCTTCAGGTGCTGGATGACGGCCTGCAGGTCGTCGCGCTTCTTGCCCGTGACCCGCACCTGGTCGCCCTGCGTCTGGCTCTGGATGCCCTTCAGGCTCAGCTCCTTGATGAGCTTGTTCACCTCACGGGCCTTGTCCGAGGAGATGCCGACGCTGATCGTGGCGACCTGGCGCACCGTTGCGCCGGCGGCTTCTTCGACCTTGGCGAACTCGAGGCCCTTCAGCGATACGCCCCGCTTCACCAATCGCTCCTCCAGCACCTGGCGGACGGCCCGAAGGCGGTCTTCGGACGACGAGCGCAGCGTCATGGTGAGGTCGGCCTGCTCGATGGAGGAGTCGGTGCCCTTGAAGTCGTAGCGGGTGGACAGCTCGCGCTGGGCCTGATCGACCGCGTTGCGGACCTCCTGGTGATCCACCTCGGACACGACGTCGAAGCTTGGCATCCCGCCAGCCTAGGAGGCGGGTGCCCGCCGGGTGGGCGGGGCGCTATCCTCGCCAGTCCTGGGTCGGTGCCCGAGTGGCCAAAGGGAGCAGACTGTAAATCTGCCGGCAACGCCTTCGATGGTTCAAATCCATCCCGGCCCACCAGGTCGAACGCGGGATGGTCGGCCTGATCGAGGCCGACCATCCTGCGATCATCCCGAGGACGGCGGCACCAGCCTCCAGATGGAGCGGCCCGCCGCCGGTCCCGAGCGGGTGTTCGTTGGCGATGAGCCCGCCACAACGACCGCCGGCTGGTCACCGACCGCGGAGACATGGTCCAACCGCGCCACCTGGGCCGTCACCGACGTGCACAAGGCCGCATCGTGGACGCCGCGCTGGGGGTCGCCGATCACGCCGCTGCCGGCCGACGGCTGGTCGGTGCGGCTCACCGGCGAGATCAACTTCACCACCACCGGCGCCTACTCGCTGGCGTTCAACTACCAGCAGGTCAAAGCCCGGCTGTGGATCGACGACGCCCTGGTCATCGACGCCTGGACCGACACCAGCCCCACCGGCTGGTTCAACCAGGCCACCTACGCAGCGACCTCGACCGGGTGGAAACGGGTCCGGGTCGAGTTGGCCGACACCACCGGTCACGCCGCGGTCGAGCTCGACTGGCTCCCACCCGCCGGGTCGTGGGCCGCGGTCCCCGGCGCCAACCTGAGACCCCGCTACGGGCTGGTCACCTCGACCACCACCGACGACACGTCGACCGTCGGGGCGGCACCATCGATCACGACGGCGACCAGCTACACCGGCGGCGGGGTCGACGAGGCCTACGGGCTGGCCACCGCCACCACCGCCGACCCGGGTGGTTCCGGGTTGGCGCTCACGACCGCCACCGAGTACGAGCCGGTCGGCACCGGGTTCCTGCGGCGCACCCGCCGCACCCTGCCCGCCTACGCGACGGCGCCGACCAACGCCAGCTCGACCACCTCCACCTACTTCACGTCGACGGCCAACCCGTCCACCTGCGCGACCGGTCAAGGCGTGCTCGGGTTGGCGTGGAAGACCACGTCGCCCACCCCGGGAACAGGGTCGGCGATCGTCAACGAGGTCGCCTACGACGCCATAGGCCGCACTGTCGGCAGCCGGGTCGGGACCGACCCGTGGACCTGCACCACCTACGACACCCGCGGCCGCGTCCTCACCACCAGCATCCCGGCCGGGGGGAACACCCCCGGCGGTGGCAGCTACCCGGCGCGCACCATCAGCTACAACTACACCGTGGCCGGAAACCCGCGAGTCGGTGAGGTGTGCGACGGGGCGGTCACCGGCGGCCGGACCGGCACCAGCGGTGCGTGCAACGCCATCACGGGGACGGTCACCACCACCGTCGATCTGCTCGGGCGGCCTGTCTCGATGGTCGACGTGTGGAACAAGACCACCACCACCAGCTACGACCAGGCCGGCCGGGCCACGTCCACGGCGGCGTTCGGGGGGACGATCACCACCGGCTACGACGACGCCTCCCGACCGACCACCGTGTCGGTCGACGGCACCGTCCAAGCCACCCCCACCTACACCCCCGGCGCCGACGGCGGCGAGCTCGCCACCGTCACCTACGCCAACGCCACCACCCTGGCCACCATCACCCGGGACCTCGCCGGACGGACCACCGTGTTGGAGTTCAAAGCGGGGGCCGCCACCCGGGTCAAGTCGTCCGTCGTGCGTTCCCGGGCGGGGAGGGTCGTGCGCGACACCACCGACCCCGGCCCCCTCGGCGTCGACTACACCTACGACACCGTCGGGCGGCTGGTGCGGGCCAACGGCAACGGGCACGACTACTCGTACTGCTACGACCAGGTCATCGCCAACTGCACCGCCGGCCACGTCGGCGCCGCCGGGCGCAACACCAACCGCGTCACCGCCCTCGACGGCGCCGCCGTGGTCGGCACCTCCGGCTA
>CAZTVJ010000118.1:0-9631 GCA_964616935.1 uncultured Acidimicrobiales bacterium
CTCGTGGGTGCCCGGCGCCGCACCGCGCTCGTCGCGCCACACCGGCCCCTGGGACTGCAGGCTGGACCACGCGTCCAGCTCGTCGTCGCTGCCCTGGTCGCCGAGGATGCGCGGCACCTCCCCGGTGGGTGGAGCCGTCCAATGGGGCAGCGGACCCGTGTCGTCCGGGCCGAAGCGCAGCGCCGTCTGCTCTTCGTCGCCGATCATCTGGACCGACTCCGTTGCCGGGCCTCCCTCGTCGGCGGCGCGCACGATCTCGCCCTCGTCGGGCTCCTCGGGTAGCAACCAGCTCCTTGGGTCGTCGTGTCCGCCCCGGTTGTCCTCGGCCATCGAGCCGACCTCCTCCCCCTCAGACCTCGAGGAGCTCGTGCTCCTTGCGGGCGAGCGCCTTGTCGATCTCCTCGACGTGTTCGTGGGTGATCTTCTCGAGCTCTTTCTCGGCGCGTTCGAGCTCGTCGGTCGAGATCTCGCCGTCCTTCTGGGCATGCTCGAGGTGCTTGCGGGCATCTCGGCGGAGGTTGCGGACGACGATGCGCCCCTCCTCCGCCATGTGCTTGACCACCTTGACGTACTCCTTGCGCCGCTCCTCGGTGAGGGCAGGGAAGCTGATGCGGATCACGATGCCGTCGTTGCTGGGGTTGACCCCCAGGTCGCTGTCCCGGATGGCCTTCTCGATGGCACCCATGGCCGCGCGGTCGTGCGGCTTCACCACGAGCAGCCTGGCCTCAGGCACGCTGAACCCTGCGAGCTGCTGCATCGGCACGTCCGAGCCGTAGTAGTCGACCATCAGCTTCTCGACGAACACCGGCGAGGCACGTCCAGTGCGGACCGAGCCGAACTGGGAGGTGGTGTGCTCGACGGCCTTCTCCATCTTGTCGATGGCGTCGAGCAGCGTCTCGTCAATCATGAGGGAAGCCTGGGCCAGGCCACGAGCGCGTCACCCGACCAGCGTACCGATGCGCTCACCCTGCAGGAGGGACCGGATGTTGCCCCGCGCGAGCACGTCGAACACCACGATCGGGAGGTCGTTGTCCATGCAGAACGTGATGGCGGTGGAGTCCATCACCTTGAGGCCCTGGTTGATGACCTCGATGTAGGAGATCTGGTCGTACTTCGTCGCGGTGGGGTCGAGCTTCGGATCGGCGCTGTAGACGCCGTCGACGCCCGAGTGCGTTCCCTTCAAGATGGCCTGCGCGTCGATCTCGGCGGCGCGCAGCGCTGCGGTCGTGTCGGTGGTGAGGAAGGGGTTGCCAGTGCCCCCGGCGAAGATCACGACCCGGCCCTTCTCGAGGTGGCGGATGGCGCGGCGCCGGATGTACGGCTCGGCGATGCGCGGCATCTCGACCGCCGTCTGCACCCGCGTCGGTTGCGCCACCCGCTCGAGCGCGTCCTGGAGGGCGAGGGCGTTCATGACCGTGGCGATCATGCCCATGTAGTCGGCCTGGGCGCGATCCATGCCGGCGCCCTCGCCCTTCAGCCCTCGCCAGAAGTTGCCACCACCGACGACGATGGCGACATCGACACCGAGAGCGCGCACCTCCGCGATCTCCGAAGCCAGCTGGTCGAGGATCCTGGTGTCGAGCCCGAAGCCCGTCGGCTCGGCCAGGGCCTCACCGGACAGCTTCAGAACGATTCGCTTCCAGCGGGGCTCGGCCACCCGCTAGCCGATCTCGACCTGGGCCCAGCGGACGATGGTCGCACCGCCGAGGAGGTCCTTGACCTGCTGCTTGTCGTCCTTGGCGAAGGGCTGTTCGAGGAGGCAGACGTCCTTGTAGAAACCCTGGAGCCGGCCCTCCACGATCTTCGGGATGGCCTGTTCGGGCTTGCCCTCGTTGCGGGTGCGGGCCTCGAGGGTGACCCGCTCCTGCTCCACCTCGCCCGCCGGCACGTCCGCCGGCGAGAGGTACTTCGGCCGGGCGAAGGCGATGTGCACGGCGATGTCGTGAGCCAGGGTGGCGTCGCCACCGGCCAGCTCGACCAGCACCCCGTTCACCCCACGACCGCCCTGCGCGTGCAGGTAGGAATCGACAGAGTTGCCCGGCGCCGCCTCGAACTGCACGACGTCGCCCAGCTGGATGTTCTCCTTCAGGGTGATCTTCAGGTCGTCGATCTGCTGGGCGCGCTGGGCCACGGCGTCGACGCCGCTGTTGGCGACGAGGGCAGCAAGATCGTTGACCAGCTTCGTGAAGGTCTCCGACGAGGCGACGAAGTCCGTCTCGCAGGTCAGCTTCACCATCCCGGCATTCGCGCCGTCGATGAACAGCGACACGGCCCCTTGCGCGCTCTCGCGCTGGGCGCGCTTGGCCACGTCGCCGAGGCCCTTCTCGCGCAGCCACTGCTTCGCGGCGTCCATGTCGCCGTCGTTGGCCTCGAGGGCGCGCTTGGCGTCCATCATCCCGGCGCCGGTGGCCTGGCGCAGCGCCTGGACGTCCTTGGCGGTGTACGACATCGGTGGTCAGGACTCCTGGATCTCGGTGGTGGCGGGGGTTTCGTCGTCGAGCAACGCCTCAACGGCACCGTCAGCCTCGATGACCTCGACGACTTCGACGACCTCGACGACCGATGGCTCGGCAACATGCTCGACCGCTTCGACGGCCTCGACCGCGTCGGTCATGCCGACTGCTTCGACCGCTTCGACTGCTTCGACCGCTTCGACCGCTTCGACCGCTTCGACCTCGTCGGTCATCGGCTCGGCTTCGGCCGACCCGGTCGTGGGCTCGTCGTCGGCGTCACGCTGAGCGACCAAGCGTGCTTCGCGGTCGGCTTGGGCGGCAGCGGCCTGGCGGCGGGCTTCGGCCTGCTGTGCGGCGACGCGCGCCTCGTCCTCGACGCTGCGGGGAGCCGGCCCACCGGAGCCTGGGTTGCGGCGGGAGGCGATGAAGTGACCCTCCTCGACGGCGTCGGCGATGATGCGGCTCATCAGCATGCCGGAGCGGATGGCATCGTCGTTGCCCGGGATGACGTACTGGACGAGGTCGGGATCGCAGTTGGTGTCGACGACGGCGACCACCGGGATGCCGAGCTTGTTGGCCTCCGTGACGCCGATGTGCTCCTTCTTGGTGTCGATGATGAACACCGCATCGGGCCGGCGGTTCATGCTGCGGATGCCACCGAGGTTGCGCTCGAGCTTCTCGAGCTCTCGACCGAGGATGAGCGCTTCCTTCTTGTGCATCGCGTCGAACTCACCCGACGCCCGCATGCGCTCGTACTCCTTCATCTTGTCGACGCGCTTGGAGATCGTCTCGAAGTTGGTGAGCATGCCGCCCAGCCAGCGCTCGGCGATGTAGGGCATCCCGCACTTCTCCGCGTACGAGCGAATGGGGTCCTGCGCCTGCTTCTTGGTGCCGATGAACAAGATGGTGCCGCCATCGGCGACCAGGTCGCGGATGAACCCGTAGGCCTGCTCGATCAGCTGCAGCGTCTGCTGCAGATCGATGATGTAGATGCCGTTGCGCTCGCCGAAGATGTAGCGCTTCATCTTCGGGTTCCAACGCCGGGTCTGGTGGCCGAAGTGGACGCCGGCCTCGAGCAGCTGTCGCATGGTGACGACGGGTGCCATGGTGGTGCTTCTCCTTCTCTCGCAGTTGAGGGGCACCTGCGCCCAACGCCCCGGAGGGCGACTGCGAGCGGGCACGGTGCAACGTTGATGGGTTGGAGCCGCGTCCGGGGACGAGGCCGACCCATGATCCTAGCGGACCATGCGCCGATGCCCAGCCGCGCCGATGAGACTCACACCGCCACGCCGGCCCGGGGACGAGCGGGTGCTCGACCATCGAGTGGGACGAGGCGGGCGACAGCGCGGGCACCGGCGAACAACAGCTCAGGGTCGAGGTAGACGTCGCCGCGACGAACGCCGAAGTGCAGGCCGGTCCCCGACGTACCGACGACGTCACCTTGGAGCACTCGATCGCCGGCGGCAACCGAGATGCTCGCGAGGAAGGCGTAGGTCGTGCGCAGGCCGTCGGCGTGGGCGATCGTGACGAAGCGGTCGCCACCGACCGGCCCGGCGAAGGTGACCAGGCCACTCGCCGAGGCACGTACAGGCGTGCCGGGTGCCGTGGCGTAGTCGATGCCCCGGTTGCCGGGACACCAGGTGCACGCCGGTGGGTGGAACCTTTCCACGATCGGAGCGTCGACCGGTGGCCGGTACGACACGCCGGTGGTCGAGCCGATGGTGGCCATGGTGGCAAGGGCGAGCGAGGCGACGACGTGCATGGCGGGTTCCTTCGCGACGAGGTGCAGCGGGCCGCGGCAGCGGCGAGGTGGCGGCGGGCGCCACCGGTCAGGCGCGGTCGGCAGCGGCGAGACGGGCGCGCAGGTGCACGACCGCCCTGGCGTGGATCTGCGAGACGCGGCTCTCCGTCACGCCGAGGGCGTCACCGATCTGGGCGAGGGTGTAGTTGTCGATGTAGTACTGGACGAGCACGGTCCGCTCCCGGTCAGGGAGACGGCGGACGGCCTCGGTGAGCACCTTGCGGTTCTCCTCCCGCTCGAGTGCGCTCGCGGGCGATGCCCCGCGATCGGCCAGGACGTCGCCCAGGGCGGTGACCTCGTCGAGCGCGACCAGCCCGCTCGCGGCAATCTCGCTGAGCGCGGTGTGCAGCTGCTCGACGGACATCCCGGTCAGCGCAGCCAGCTCGTCGTCGGTGGGCTCCCGGCGCAGGCGCGCCTCAAGATCCTGGTAGGCCGACTCGATGGAGCGGGCCTTGGCCCGCAACGACCGGGGCACCCAGTCGGCCGCCCGCAGCTCGTCCAGGATGGACCCCCTGATGCGACTCACGGCGTAGCCCTCGAACGGCGCGCCGCGCTGTGGATCGAACCGTTCGATGGCTTCGAGCAGGCCGACGATGCCGGCGCTGACGAGATCGGCCCGATCGACGGAGGTGGGCAGGCCGACCGCGACGCGGTTCGCCACCTGCTTGACCAGCGTGGTGTAGTGGAGCACGAGCTGGTCCCGCAGGGACCGGGCGTGCGTGGCGCGGTACGAGGCCCACACCTCGGCGAGGTCGGTGTCCACTCGGACGTGGGCGGCCATCAGGCCCTCGGGTGCGTGCGGTCGTACACCGCCCGCAGGCGTTCTCGGCTGACGTGGGTGTACACCTGGGTGGTGGCCAGGTCGGTGTGGCCGAGCAGCTCCTGCACCGCCCGAAGGTCCGCACCGCCGTCGAGCAGGTGGGTGGCGAAGGTGTGGCGCAACGCGTGAGGGTGCGTGGGCGCCACGGCCCGCCGGTCGAGCAGGCGCCGCACGTCCCGGGGCGACAGCCGGCGTCCCCTCCGGTTGAGGAACAGCGCCACGCCCTCCTCGCCGTTGGCGAGCTGGGCTCGGCCCCGACGCATCCAGGCCGCCACCGCTTCGCCCGCTGGCTCGCTGATGGGCACACGCCGCTGCTTGGCGCCCTTGCCCCACACCGTGACCAGGCCCTGCGCGAGATCGACCGCACCGACGTCGAGCCCACACAGCTCGGCCACCCGCAAGCCACTGCCGTAGAGCAGCTCGAGCACGGCGTCGTCGCGCAGGCGCACTGCCTCCGGATCGTCGTCGACCGCCGCGGGTGGCTCGTCGAGCAGCGCAGTCAGCTCGTTCGCCTTCAGGACCCGCGGGAGCCTGCCCTCGCCGGAGGGCGCGTGGAGCGAACGCGACGGGTCGACGTCGACGACGCCGCAGCGCCGCAACCACCCGAAGTAGCGGCGCAGGGCCGACGCCTTGCGAGCGATCGTGCGCTTCGCGTAGCGGCGGGTCGTGAGGTAGGAGAGGTAGCGGCGCAGGAACAGACGGTCGACGGGCTCGGGCCCGACGATGCCCGAGCGCTCGGCCCACTCGACGAAGGCCGCCACGTCCTGGCGGTACGCCACGACGGTGCTCGGCGCCACCGACGTGAGCGCCTGCTCGAACCGGTCGACCTGCCAGGTCATGTGTCCGACGGTATCGCTTCACCGCCTGCTCCCGGCTGATCGGCGAGTCTGCTCGAACCAACCCGCCCGGCGCTCGACCCAGCCGTCGAGCTGCAGCCTCCCCATGGTGGCCGCCACCTCCACGAGGTCGCGTCCCGAGAGCTGGACCAGCGCATCGAGATCGAGCTGGTCGGTGCCGAGCAGCTGGAGCGCCCACCGGTCGTGCGACGCCACGGCCGGGTGCTCGGGACGGATCTCGCGGGCTTGCGGTGACTCGAAGCCGAGCGCGATCAGCACGTCGCCCGAGGCGACCACGGGTCCGGCCCCGTCGAGCAGCAGCCGGTTGGTGCCTTCGGCCGCAGGGTTGCGAGGGGAGCCCGGCACCGCCAGCACGGTGACGCCACGATCGATGGCCTCGTCGACGGTGTGCAGTGAGCCGCCCTTGGCCCGCGACTCCACCACCACGACCAGCTCACCGAGGGCAGCGAGGATGCGGTTGCGGAGCGGGAATCGGAACGCGTGGGGGGCTACCCCAGGGGGCACCTCGCTGAGCAGCAGGCCGCGCTCGGCGACCTCGAACCAGAGTCGGCGGTGCTCGGGCGGGTAGACGACGTCGAGCCCACCGGCGACGACGCCCACCGGCGGGGCCCCGCCGTCCACACTGAGCGCGCCCCGGTGGGCCCAGCCGTCGATGCCCCGAGCGAGCCCGGACACCACCCGAACGCCCTGCGCGGCGAGGCCCGCGCCCATCTCGGCCGCCACCTCCCGGCCCGCCGCCGTAGCGTTGCGAGTGCCCACGATGGTGACGCGCCGACCGTCGAGCACGGCCGTGTCCCCGAGCGAGAACAGCACGACGGGTGGTGCCAGGTCGTCGGCGAGCAGCGCCGGGTACCCGGGCGAGCCATGGACGTGCACGCCGACGCCGGTGGCCACGATCCGCTCCCACACGCGGGCCGGCTCCACCTTCGCGATAGCCGCCCGCACGAAGGGTTCCGCCTTGAGCCGGCGCGAGGGAGGATCGCCGGCGGCCCAGACGTCGGTGGCCCGGCCCGAGCGTGCGGCCACCCACGCGTCGGGAGGTGACCAGTGGTCCAGCAGCCGGCGCAGGCGCGCCGGGCCGAACCACGGCACCGCCGCGAGCGCGGCGGCGTAGGCGACCGAGGGGAGGTCGCCCGTCACAGGGGGCTGGCTTCGCCCATTCATGCCGCCACCCGCCGGGCCAGGTCGTAGGGGTCGATGCGCAGGCCGAGGGCCGTGCTGATCCACTCGTCGGAGATGACCTCGGCGGCGCCGCCCTTCAGGTCGCACAGCGTCCGAGCGACGCGGCGGACGCGGTGGAGGCCCCGCCCGGTGAGACGGTTGCCCTCCAGCTCGTGGCGCAGCAGCCGCGAGGCCGAGGCCGACAGTGGCGCCAGCTCGTCCAGGCGATGCGCCGGGATGTCCGCGTTGAGGAAGCCCGCCCGATCGATGGCGAGCCGACGGGCGGCGCGCACGCGTGCCGCCACGACCGCGGTCGGCTCGGCGGCAGGCCCTCCGAGCAGCTCCTCGACGGACGGCCGCCGCACGGACAGTCGCAGGTCGAAGCGGTCGAGCAGTGGGCCAGAGACTCGCCGCAGGTAACGCAGCCTCATGCCGTCCGGGCAGCTGCAAGCCTTCGGTTCGGCGGCCCCACACGGGCAGGGGTTCATGGTGCCGACGAGCAGGAACCGCGACGGGAACTCCACGCTCGCCTTGGCCCGGATGATGCGGATGGCGCCGTCCTCCAACGGCTGGCGCAACCCGTCGAGCACGGCAGGGTGGAACTCGGCCAGCTCGTCCAGGAGCAGGACGCCCTCATGGGCGAGCGATGCCTCACCGGGGCGCATGGCGGCGGTGCCGCCGCCGACCATGGCGACGATCGACGCGGTGTGATGAGGAGCTCGCAGCGGTGGCCGTGTGACGAGCCCACCCGTCGGCAGGGCCACGCCGGCGGCCGAGTGGATCATCGTCACCTCCAGCGCAGCGCAGGGAGCGAGTGGCGGCAGGAGCCCCGGCAGGCGGGCGGCGAGCATCGACTTCCCGGAGCCCGGCGGGCCCAGGAACAGCAGGTGGTGGCCGCCCGCCGCTGCGGCCTCGACCGCACCGCGCCCCGAGGCCTGCCCCCGGACCTCGGCGAGGTCAGGTGGCGGAGGTAGCGCCGGCTCGGGCACCTTCGGAGGAGGTTCGGGCCACGGCTGCTCTCCCCGCAGGACGGCCACCAGCCCGGCCAGCGAGCCGACCGAGCGCACCACGCCACGCGCCGTGAGGGCAGCCTCGTGCACGCAGGAGGGCGACACGACGGCCACCGCGGCCTCGAGTGCGTCCGCCAGGGGCACCATGCCCGGCACCCGCCGGACCGAACCGTCGAGCCCCAGCTCACCGATGAACGCCATCCCCTCCACCGCTGCTGCCGGCACCGCCTCAGAGGCGACCAGCACACCGACCGCGATGGGCAGGTCCAGACCGGCACCACCCTTGCGCACGCCGCTCGGCGCGAGGTTGACGGTGATGCGCTTCTGCGGCCACGCCAGACCGCTCGAGAGCAGCGCGGCCCGCACGCGGTCGCGTGACTCACGACAGGCTTCGTCGGGCAGGCCGACGATGGTGAACCCGGGCAGGCCGTTGGCCACATGGACCTCGACGATGACCGGGCGCCCGGCCGCGCCGAGCAGGGTGGCAGACGGGACGATGGCCAGCATGGCAGCCTCCAGCACGCAACAGGTGGACGTGGTGGAAGCGCCAAGGTGGCCGGCACTTCGAGGGCCTCGGGGCAACCTAGCCGAGGGGTGCGCGACCGATCACACGCCGATGGTGGCCCAGTCCCCCCAGATGGCGATGGACTGGCCCTGCGACGCCTGGATGTTGACGTACAGGGTCGCCCCGTTCGGGCTGAACGTCGCCCCGGCGAACTCCTCGTTCGTGCGCCCGGCGAGCTCGTTGCGGGCGATGTTGAACAGCTGCCCGTCCTTGGTGAGGCCCCGCACGTAGTTGAAGTCGGTGGAGTCCTCGCACAGGATGATCGTCCCGCGCTTGCTCGTGGTCACGTTGTCCGGGAAGTCGAGCACGGTGGGCCCCGGCGACTCGTAGACCAGCTTCAGCGTCTCGGACCACGTGTCGTAGGCCCAGATCTGCCCGTAGCCCTTCCCGAACCCCCCCGGGCTGGTCACCGTGACATCGATGTCCTCGGGGTCGCCTCCCCCCTGGGTGGAGCAGAAGTAGACCTTGCGGCGGTCGTAGGTGGCCCCCTCGAGCCGGCTGAAGTAGGCCGCGCCCTGCGCCCACCCCTGCCCGGCGACGTAGTGGATCGCCTGGTCGTTGGTCACGGTCGGCAGGCCACCGGACATGGGGAACGACGGGGACGGGTCCTCGATCTCGACCCACTTCACGCGATAGGTCGTGCCGAGGGGCTGGCGGGCGGACAGGTCGATGTTGGGCTTGCCCTTGACGGCCAGCATGCACAGGCGACCACCGTCGACGATGCCGCCCGCGGCGCGCGGGTGCACCGGCGGTTCGTACTTGTAGAAGCCGCTCGGGAACCCGAAGTCGTCCTCGGTGAGGTAGAGGTAGCCCGAGACGGGGTCGAGCGCGGCCGCCTCGTGGGCGAAGCGACCGGCCCTGGTGATGGGTTGGGCGCTGGCGGTGCCGTCGGCCGGCACCTCGAAGATGTACCCATGCGGCTTCGTCAGCTGCACATTGCGGGTGTAGGTGTCGGCGGGCGCGG
>CAZTVJ010000119.1:0-2793 GCA_964616935.1 uncultured Acidimicrobiales bacterium
GCGGGCGGGGCGCGAAGGTGTGGCGATCACGCTTGCCGAACCGCGCGAGCGACGCCAGCTCGAGAACATCGAGCGCCTGCAGCTGTCGCTGGATCGGCTGGCCCCCGAACACGGGCACCACCTTGACGCCGAGCTCCTTGCCGTACCTGAACATCGCCTCGCTCACCTGGACCGCGAGCTCACGAGTCGGGACGAGGACGAGCACCGACGGTTCGACGCGAGCACCGGTGTCGATCGACTGCAGGGCGGGTAGCGCGAACGCTGCGGTCTTGCCAGTGCCAGTCGCCGCTTGCCCGAGGAGGTCGTGACCGGCGATGAGGTGTGGGATCGTCGCGCGCTGGATGCGGGTCGGCTCCTCGTAGCCGAGCGCGCTGATCGCTCGGAGCAGCTCCGGCCGCAGACCGAGGGAGGCGAAGCCGGTGTCCAGCCCTTCCTCAGCGGCTGCGTTCTCGGTGTTCTGCTGGGTCATTCGGGGGAACTTCCCGTTCCGCGGCGCACCCGGTGAGGGTAGGGCCTCGGTCAGCGGAGCTCTTTGCGCAGGACGAACTTCAGCCCCGACCACGTCTCGTCGATGGCGCAGACCTTCGTGTCGACCCACCCCGTCGGCAGCAAGAGGTCGCGAAAGGTCTGCTCGGTCACATCGGTGGCGATGCCGGAGGTGCGCTTGGGCCACGCCACCCACACGGTGCCGCTCGGGCCAACGGCTCGGGTGAGCAGCGGCCAGCGACGTTCGATGTCGTTGGACCGAGTGAAGAAGGCCACCACGAGATCGATCGGTGGGCGCAGCTGGCGCTTCCACGTGACGGCCGGTGGCAGCGGATCGAGCAGGGCAGCGAAGTGGGGAGGACCGTCGGCGACATGGAGGACCATGCCGTCCTTGATACCGAGCTTCTTGGCGAGCGGCGTGCCTGAGTACCCGGCCACGGGACCAGGCTAGAGGTCGCCCTCGCGGCGCGGGCTCGAGCTCAGGCGCGACCGAGCACCCGGTCGACCGCGATCTCGATGGCGACGCGGTCGGCCCGCTCACCGGGCTGGCGGTAGCGCTGGGCGTAGGCGGCGACGGCCTGAGCGACCCCGGCGGGATCCGTCACCAACCGGCCCGTGCCTTCCAGGGTCAGCCATCGACCACCGTCCACCTGGCAGACCGCGGCGCGCCCGCCCCGCGCCGCGTTGCGGGCCTTCTGGGACGGAGCGAAGGTGATGATCCGCACAACCTGTGCTACCGGGTCGAACGTGAACCCGACGGCGACAACGTGCGGCGAGCCGTCCGACCTCAGGGTGGTGAGGGTGGCGAGGTGACGCTCCCGTAGGAAGTCGAGGATCTCCTGGGGGAGCGCAGCTGGATCGAGTGCCATGGCTGCGATCGTGCCACCTCTACCCGCCCGCCACCCCTACCTGCCACCCCTCAGCCGCAACCCCGGGCATCCGCGGGCGAACACCCACATCTCGTGTGGGTATTCGCCCGTAGAAGCACCGCCGACCGTCGGGCCGGTTGGCCGGTTGGCCGGTTGGCCGGCGCTACTCGGTGGTGACCGCCCGCAGCACGTCCACTCGCCCGGCTCGCCAGGCGGGCAGGATGGCGGCCAGGATGCCCACGGCGACGGCGGCGACGAGCACGACGATCAGGACCACCCAGGGCACGGTGAACGAGCTCAGGCCCTGGCTCTGCAGGGCCAGGCTGACCGCCCAGCCGAGCAGCACGCCCAAGACGATGCCCTCGACGGCGCCCAGCAGCGCCGTGATCACCGACTCCCACCCCACCGTCCGCCACACCTGGCCCCGGGTGGCACCGACTGCCCGCACCAGGCCGAGCTCTTTCGTGCGCTCGTAGACCGACAGGCTGAGCGTGTTCATGATGCCGAACAAGGCGATGATGATCGACAGGGCGAGCAGGGCGTAGACCAGGTTGACGAACGTGTCGATCTGGCCCGCCTGCGCGTCGATGTAGGCGCTGCGACTCTGCACCTTGGCATTGGGGAAGGCGGCGGCCACGTTGCTGATGGCCGTCTCGGCCCGTTCGTCCGACACGCCCGGAGCCTTCAGGATGAAGACCGAGAAGTCGAACTGATCGGCACCGGTCTGTGCGTAGAGCGCCTTTGACACGGTCCAGGGGCCGGCAAGATCGTCGCGGTCGTAGATCCCTGTCACGGTCAGGTCCCGCGTCGAGCCGTCGAGGAACTGTACGGACACGGTGCTCCCCAGGCTCAACGAATCCGACTTCGCCCGGCCCTCGCTGATGTGGATGGAGGTGTCACCGAGGTCGCTGATCGAGCCCTGCAGGTAGTTGAGGTCGAACAGCTGGCCCGCGGTGGCCGGATCGAGGACGGTGATCGCGGTGTCGCCATCGTCGATGCGGGCGACACCTAGCTGGATGCCGGTCGCCGCTTCCACCTCGGGCAGCTCGTTGAGGCGCTCGGCCGCCTCGAGGGGGAGGCCGCCGAAGCCGAAGCTGTCGGTGGACACCACGAAGTCGCCCGTGAACTGCTTCTCGAAGATGTCGCGCACCGAGGTCTTGATCGAGGCGGCGAGCACCGAGATGCCGGCCACCAGCGCGACGCCGACCATGAGCGCGGCGGCGGTACGGGCGGTCCGCTTGGGGTTCCGGGTGGCGTTCTCTCGCGCCAGCGTGCCTGTGATGCCATCCAGCCGGGGCAGGGGAGCACCGAGCAGGTTCGCAACCGGACGAGCGATGAGGGGCCCCAGCACGAACACCCCGACGAACAGCACGGGGACGCCGAGCGCGATGAACCACGGGCTGACACCGGCCAGACCGAGCCCGAGCAACACGCCGCC
>CAZTVJ010000120.1:0-4660 GCA_964616935.1 uncultured Acidimicrobiales bacterium
GTGACGAACGCCGTGGTGGTGTTCCGGCCCGCCGGTGCGGCGGTCGTCCGGCCCGACCTGGGCAGCTACTTCTACGCGAGCTACGAGCGGGTACCTGACCCACAGGCCCCGCCGCGCCTCACCGACCGCAACCCGGGGAGCATCCTGCGGACGCTCGCCGAGAGCTTTGCGCGGGAGTACGCGGTCGTGTCGCGCCAGCTGGAGCAGGTGTACGACGCCGCCTTCATCGCCACGGCTGAGGGGCGAGACCTCGACCAGCTCGTCGCTCTGGTCGGCCTGGCCCGGCGCACTCAGCTGTTCGCCATCGGCGAGGTGGTGTTCTCCCGAACCACCCCGGCGCCTGGCGATGTCACCATCGACGCCGGCACACGCATCTCCACGAGCGACGTCCCGAGCGTCACGGTGGTCACGTCCGAGACCCGCACGCTGCGCACCGGCCAGCTGTCGGTCTCTGCGCCCGTCCAGGCCGTCGAGGCCGGGTCGGGCGGCATCGCGGCCGCGGGCAAGCTCACGGTGATCCACCGCCCGATCCTCGGCATCAGCAGCGTCCTCAATCCGGTGGCCACCGCCTTTCGTGGGCAGTCCGAAACCGATGAGGCGCTGCGACGGCGGACCACCTGGGCACTGGCGGGCGCCGGCGCCAGCACGACCGCCGCCATCGTGGGCGCGCTCACCTCGGTCGAGGGCATCAGGGACCAGGACGTGCGCGTCACCGAGGACCACGCCGGAGCACCGGGCACGGTGTCGGTCACGGTGGCCACCACCGACCTCGACGACGCCAGGGCGCGCCTTGCGCTCGACCGCATCGAGAGGGTCCGTCCTGCGGGCGTCCGCATCTTCCACAACCTCAGCGTGGCGCCACTCGCGGTGAGCGACCCAGGGCTCGGGGGCGGTGCCGAGGACGGCGTGCCGCCGGTGGTCGACGTGACGGGCGTGTTCGCCCCGATCAAGGTGAAGGCGGCGGTGACGCCTGTCAGCGCGACGCTCACCGCCGACGAGAAGGTCGCGCTGGTGGACGAGGTGGAGCTGGCCATCGAGGGGTTCGTCGCCGGTCTCGGTGTGGGGCAGCCGCTCGTCTACAACCAGCTCGTGGCGGCCATCATCGGCGTGCAGGGCGTTCACGACGTGATCCTCGATGTCTTCGCCGCCTCTGCTCCCGAACCTCGGGGTCGTCAGAACTACGCCCCGACGCCGTCCACCAAGCTGCACCTGGAGACCCCGCTCGACGTGGAGCTGCGCGGGGCGCCGATCGCGCTGGACGTGACGGTGATCGTGGAACGGATCGGTTCGACGGCGCTCCTCGATCGGACGGTCGCGCTGGATGACATCACCACCGAGGTGCGGAGCCGGGTCGAACAGGTGGTGGTCGTCGCCAACGGCGCCCTGTCGAAGCAGCAGCTCGTGGACCAGGTGGTCGACACCGACCGCTACAACGTGGATGCCGTCGACTACAGCGTCGAGTTCGTCGACGAGGGGCTGCGGATCATCCAGCAGAACGTCGAGGTCCACGCCTCGAGCGACCAGGTGCTCTGGCTGCGTTCGGTCATCGTCAAGGAAGGGAGCTGAGCATGCCCGTCGCCGAGCAGGTGCTGTCCCGCTTCCCCCGCCACCTCGATGCCGACGGCCCGGGCAAGGTCCTCGGTGAGGTCACGACCTCCTTGGCCGGCGCGCTCGATGCGCAGATCAGCCAGGTCGGACGGGTGCGGCGGGCGCACCGGGTGACCGAGGTCGAACAGCTGGTCGACCTGGTCCGCCTCGCGGAGTTGCACGGCCTCGACGCCCGGGTCGTCGGTCCGCTGTCGAGCCGGGTCCGCTCACTCGCCGATCCCACCGCCGAGATCTCTTCGTTGCTCGACCAGCTCGGGCTCGACGCCGACGTGGATCCGGTGCTGGCGCCCTGGCCGGGTGAACCTGACGACACCGCCGCGAGCGAGCGGCTCGTGGCGGCGGCCGAACACGCCAGCCGTCACGATGTCTGGCTGGCCCTCGGTCGGCGAGCCGTGGTCGATGCCCTCGCCCTCGCCGTCGATGCGAACGCCACGGTGGCCGGGCTGCTCGGCGCGACGGCTGCCTACCTGGGGATCGACCTCGAGGCGATCCACCGCAACGAGACCGGCTACTGGCATCTCGCGCGCGGTCGCGATCGCATCGAGATCGAGCTCCCCAACCCGCCGGGCGTCGCGCCGAGCGTCGCCACCTACCGGGGCCGCCATCTCCTGGCCCTCGAGGAGAACCCACCGCGCCTGGCCGACCACGGCCCGATCCCGCGCCGACACCGCGACCTGTTCACCGTCGCCCGCCAGGGCTTCGAACGGGTGCCGTGCACCCTGATCGTGGTCGGATCCGAGGACCGAGCGGTCCACCCCATGGTGGTGAACGTCGACGACGGTGTCGGTGTCGCCACGGTCGTGGACGTGGCGAACGGATCGGAGCTGCGGTTCGAGCGCGATGGCCGCGTCGAGCTGGACGGCAGCAGTGTGGCCCGCCGATGCTTCCGCTTCGTCGGTGCCGTCTTCGCGGCGGGCGGCCACCCGAAGGACTTCGTGTTCGCCGACGAGGCTGATGCGGATGGGGGCGGGGACCGGGCCGGTCGATACGCCGTGACGGAACCGATCGACGACGCGTTCGATCCCGAGCCGTCGCTACCCCACGGCGACGGTCTCCTCGCTCCGCTCTCGCTCGATCGTGCCGGCGCCCGGTTCGCCGTGTTCGTCGGCGCGGGCGTCTTCGCCCTCGACCGGGGCGGCGCCGGGGTGCTCGTCGCCGCGCCGGAGCCGGTCGGTGGTTTCTTCGACGAGACCGTCTACGAGCCTGACCCGACGGGCGCGACGTCCTTGGAGATCGGCTTCGAATGGGACGAGCGCGAGACGTACGCCGTGCGGATCTGGCTGCCGCGGGCCTTCGGCGATCTCGACCGGGCCGTCGAGCCGACGCTGCGCGAGCTCGTGCGTGCCCTGCTCGACCGCCACCGCGCCGCCGGCGTGCACGTCTACGTGGAGTACACCGATCCGCGTTGGGTGCTCGGCACCGGCATCGTGCGCGACCTCGACAGCGAGGATGCGCTCGGGATCGCCGTCGCCGGTACCGAGGCCTGGATCGACGATGCGCCGCAGCCGACCGGCCCCCTGACCTGAGGAGCGTGTCCCCGTGCCACTCGTGAAGCCACCGCTCGCAAGCGTCGAACCCGGCCGACCCATCACCGCCCAGGGGTGGAACGCCATCGTCGACGGGCTGGGAGTGCTCTACGACGCCGTGCTCGCCTTCGGCAGCGGCGCCATCACCGTTTCGGTGCAAGCCGACGATGAGCCGGTGGCGGGCGCGACGATCGTCGCCGAGCCGAAGGGCGGCGGTCAGCCCGTGGAGGGGCTGCCCCTGTTCGGCACGCGCACGACGTACCTCGTGACCGGGGTCTCCGACGGCGAGTGGCAAGTGCACATCTCCGCCCCGGGCTTCACGACGCAGGTCCTCGACGTGACGGTTCCCACGGCGTCCCCGGTCACGGTGAACCTCGCCCGCGCGGGCACCGTCGTGCCGGACCTGTTCGGCCAGCCGTTGCAGGCCGCGCTGGCCACCCTGAGCGGCGCCAACCTCGGCGTCGACGTCATCCTCGACGCGCTCGGCCACGAGGTGTCCCGCACCCAGATCCCGGCCGAGTCGCAGAACTCGCCGGTACTGGCCCAGCTGCCCGTGGCCGGATCCGTGATCGACCCGGCCACCACACGACTGCGCCTGGTCGTGGCCGCCGCCGTCCGCGACGAGCCCATCGTGACGGTGCCGAGCCTCGTCGGTCTCACCCAGACCGAGGCAGCCCGCGCTCTCGAGCGGATCGGCCTCCGTCTCGGCAAGGTCACGGTCCGGAGCTGACACCCCCGCACGAGAAGGAGCAGCGATGTCCGAGTTCTCCCTCTTCCCCATCGAGTCCGCGCTGACCAAGCGACGACCGCCCACCGCGGCGGCCGCCTTCGAGCGCGCCACCACCGTCTTCGTGGACGTGGCCGAGACGCCGACGCGAGCCGAGGTGTCCCGCGGCGGGTTCGCCGTCGGCGAGATCGCCGTCAACAACGACCTCATCGCCTCGTTCCTCGACGATCTGGTCGTGGTCCAGACCAAGGTGGTCACGCAGACCATCGTGCCGGGGACCGCGGTCGCCCGGGGAACGGCCGTCGACGTGGTGCTGGCCAGCACCGGGAACCTCCCGGTCCGGGTGATCCCAGGCGTCCACGCCCAGTTCGCCGAGCTCACCATGTCCCAGCTGCACGCGCAGTTCTCCGACAACAGTGTCGTGCGCGACCTCGTCCGTCGCCGCACCAACCCCGACGACCTCACGCCGACCGAGCAGGAGTCGCTCACGGCCGTGATGCAAGCCAACAACGTTGCCATCGACGCGGACAACACCGTCGGTTCCGCGTTCACGGCACTCCAAGCCGCGTTCACGTTCCAGGGATGACACTCGCGTGACCTTCTTCGACACCTTCGGCGTGGGCTCAGGAACCTTCGGGTTCGGTTTCGGCCTGCCGAGCGACCTGATCGTCGGCCCCGGCCTGGACCCGAGAGCGCCGTCGCTGCCGTCGTTCGCCACGTCGGCCGCTGGCTACGAGACCGTCGAGGAGCTGGCGCTGCCTGCCGGCGCGGTGGTGACCAAGGCCGTGGTCGCCGTCGG
>CAZTVJ010000121.1:0-1659 GCA_964616935.1 uncultured Acidimicrobiales bacterium
ATGATGCGCAGCGACGCGCCCGGAGTGTCACGCAGCACCCGGGGCCATGCCTGGAGGAGCACGTCGAGACCCTTGCGGGGCTCGTGCCGCCCGCAGAAGAACACGGTTGGGCCGTCCGCCTTGTGGGGCTCCCCGAGGCGGTATCGGTCCAGCTCGATGCCGTTGAAGAGCACGTCGTAGGTGCCGTCGAGGTAGCGCTGCGCCAGGTCCCGGGCATCGGGCGACACCGCGCAGCGCAGGTCGAGGCGGCCCGCCAGCCAGCGCACACCGGCGTTGATGAAGCGGTACGACGCGCTGTCGCCGGCCGCATGAAAAGTTCCCACGATCGGCGCCGGGTGCACGATCGTGGCGGTCATGGTGGGGCCCGGGGCGAGCGGTTCGTGGAGGTGGAGCACGTCGAAGTCCTCGTCGCGCAGGGCTCGGATCGTGCGCAAGGCCGCTGAGGCGTCAGGCGCGAGGGGGGCGACCGAGCCGTTGGCGGCCGTCGGCAGGCTCTGGCCGAGTGGGGTGACGAACAGCTCGGGCGGCGGGCCGTCGCAGGGGGCCAGCACCCTGGCCTCGTGACCCTGGGCCCGTAGCGCACGGGCCAGCCCCAGGACCTGGCCCTGCACGCCGCCCGGCACGGACAGGCTGTACGGGCACACGAGGCCGACGCGCATCGCAGCCACGCTAGTGGTTTGCTGCCGAGCACCCGGCACTACGTTCGGCGCATGACCGGACCCAGCGACCGCCCTGCCCTCTCCCTCGTGGCCACGGCCGGCAAGCGCCAGGCGGTGCTCGATGCCGCGGTGGAGGCCGAGCGGCGGGGCTTCGCCGGGCTGGCCCTGCCCAGCCTCGGCGGCACGATGGGCTTCGCCGTGTCGCTGGCCCACGCGACGTCCACCATCGCCTACTGGACGTCGATCCAGCCGATCTACCTGGCCACCTCCACCGAGACCGCGGCGATCGCCGCTCACCTCCAGGAGATGACCGCGGGTCGCTTCCGCCTCGGCCTCGGCGTGAGCCACGAACCGGTCACCCGACGCCTGGGTGTCGAGGTGGGCAAGCCGCTCACCGACATGCGCGCCTACGTCGAGGCGCTGCACGGAGCGGAGCGAGGCACCGGGCCGCTGCCACCGATCTACCTCGCCACGCTGCGAGACAAGATGCTCTCGCTGGCCGCCGACATCGCCGACGGTGGCATCTGGGCCAACGCGTCGCTGTCGCAGATGGCCCAGCAGCTCGACCGCGTGCCGGCCGCCCACCGAGATGGGTTCTTCCTCGCCAACATGGTCCCGACGGTCATCGACGACGATCGCGAGGCGGCCGCGGCCATCAACCGGCGCACGCTGAGCGGCTACGTCGTGCTGCCGAACTACCGCAACTACTGGAAGCAGGCCGGCTACGTCGAGGAGATGGAGGCCATCGAAGCCGCGCTCGCTGCTGGCGACCGGGACAAGCTCCCGTCGCTCATGAGCGACCGATGGCTGCACGACTGCACGCTCTCCGGCTCGGCCAGCCAGGTGCGAGAGGGCATCGAGGCGTGGCGCGCGGCGGGCGTGCTGCCCATCGCCGTGATGTCGTCGACGAGCGGCGGCCAGCTCAAGGCGGTCCAGGAGCTGTTCGCGGCCTACGACTGATCGTCAGGCTGTTTGATCGTCAGGCTGTTTGATCGTCAGG
>CAZTVJ010000122.1:0-2896 GCA_964616935.1 uncultured Acidimicrobiales bacterium
CGCCCGTCAGCACGAGAGCGAGGAGCGCGACGCGCAGCGTCGTCAAGCGATGGACAGGATCGGCGAGGACGGTGGCCGTGGTCGCCACGACGATCAGGGCCACGGCTCGCAGGTACGGCCTCATGGCACGCCGATCGACGATGTCTGAGTCTGAACCTGGGCCTGCAGGTCGTCGCGTGCCGCCACGAATGCGGCCAGGGCATCACGCCGCTCCGTCTCACCCAGGTCGTGCGTGCTGAACCTCGCCTCCAGGAACAGCTGCGTCAGCCGCTCCGCCGGTTCGGCGCGGATCGGGAGCGCGTCCAGCCCACGCCGGAGATGCTCGAGCGGCGTCTCGGAGGGGCGGCGCCCGAGGCCGCACCGCTCGAAGGCGTCCAGCAGGCGGGCGTAGGCAGCGATGATCGCCGCGCGGGGGTCGCCGCTCGCCTCCAGATCGGAGACGGAGGCATCGAGCGCGTGGAGCACGTCGTCGGTGATGACGGCATCTGGCTCGTCGGCTCGGCTCAGTCGACGCCCAGCCACCACGGCCGCGGCGAGGGCTCCGACCACGATCCCGCCGAGGACCAGCAGTGCCCAGGGCGGCGCTGGCGCAAGACCCGGGATCCGCTCACCCCCCGAGCTGGGCAGGTTGTCGGGCACGGGCTCTTTCACCTGCGGACGGTCGCCCGGGCGGATGACGAGGTAGGCGACGAAGCCGATGGCGATGGCGAGCAGCCATACGACCCACGTGTGGCTGCGACGCCAGATGGGCTTGGCTCGCCGCTGGGAGAGCAGCGACACGACGACGATGACGATGCCGCCGACCACGGCGAGGCCGAGGAGCGCGAACAGGGCGCTCTGGCCCCCCGAACCGAGGTCGAGGGAGTCGCTGGCGTCGGGCGCCACGAGCGGCTCGTCCTGTGCCGAGACGGCGACGATCCCGAGCAGCGCCACCGCCGCCACCAGGACGCCCGCGCCCCAGACCTGGCGGGGGCGCAGAGGACCCATCGCGTCAGCGTCCGGCGCCGGGGTCGTGCATCCAGCGGACTGTACCGTGACCCCTTCGGGCGAGCGGGTCCGAGGTTGGGCAGGGCGGTAGCGTTGCTCGATGCCCTCGAACGTCTACGACGCCGTCGTCATCGGTGGTGGCCACAACGGCCTCGTGGCGGCGGCGTACCTGGCCAGGGCGGGCAAGCGAACCGTCGTGTTGGAGCGTCGGCACATCGTCGGGGGCGCTGCGGTCACCGAGCAGCCCTGGGGACCCGACTACAAGGTCACGATGCTGTCGTACGTCGTGAGCCTGCTCCCTCCGACGATCCTGCGCGATCTCCAGCTCGCGCGCCACGGCTACAAGGTTCACCCGCAGGGCCCGTACTTCGTCCCGTACCCGGACGGCCGCTCCCTCCAGCTGCCCGCCGACCCGGTACGACGGCGAAGCGAGATCGCCAAGTTCTCCGCACCCGACGCCGAGGCCATCGACCGGTGGGATGCGTGGCTGCACGGCCTGGCCGACGTGCTCGGCCCGCTGCTCACGGCGATCCCGCCGAAGCTCGGCAGCACCGCGGCGAGAGACCTGCGCGACCAAGCGCGCTTGGCATGGCAGATGAAGGGCCTTGGGATCCGCGGTGTCGGCGACGTCACCCGTCTGTTCTCGATGAGCGTCGCCGATCTGCTCGAGGACTACTTCGAGTCGCCCCAGATGCTCGGTGTGCTGTCGGTGTCCGGGGTGATCGGCACCTGGGCCGGGCCGCGCTCACCCGGCACGGCCTTCGTGATGGCGCACCACAAGATCGGCGACGTGGGCGATGGTGAGCTCGGTTCATGGGGGTTTCCGGAGGGCGGCATGGGTGGTCTCACGCAGGCCATGGCCGCGGCGGCCCGGTCGTTCGGTGCCGAGATCCGCACCGAGGCGCCCGTCGATCGCATCACCACGAAGGACGGCCGCGTCACGGGGGTGGCGCTCGTGAACGGCGATCAGCTCACCGCGCCGCTGGTCATCACCACCGTCCACCCGAAGCTCGCCTTCTTGCAGATGCTCGACCCCTCCGACCTGCCGGCTGCGTTCGTGGAGGACATCGAGCACTGGAACACCCGATCGGGCACGGTGAAGGTGAACCTGGCGGTGGACCGGTTGCCGGAGTTCACCTCCCGTCCCGGCTTGGACCCCGAGGTGCACGGCGGCACCATCGTGCTGGCTCGTTCGCTCGACGAGGTGGAGGATGCCTTCCAGGACGCCGTCGCCGGCCGCGGTGCCCGGCGCCCGTTCGCCGACATCTCGATCCCGTCGGTGTTCGACACGACGCTGGCGCCCACCGGTCACCACGTCGTGTCGATGTTCTCGCAGTGGGTGCCGCAGGAGTGGGCGGCCAAGCCCATGGCCGCCGAGCTCGAGGCGTACGCCGATCGCCTCATCGACACGTTCGAGGAGGTGGCGCCCGGCTTTCGTGACTCCATCCTGCACCGCTCGGTCATCGGTCCTCACGAGATGGAGCAGGAGTACGGGCTTGTGGGCGGCAACATCTTCCACGGTGAGCTGTCGCCCAACCAGCTCTTCCACATGCGCCCGGCACCGGGCTACGCGGACTTCCGAACGCCCATCGCGGGGCTCTACCAGGCTGGCTCGGCGACCCATGGCGGCGGTGGTGTCACCGGCATCCCGGCCATGCAGGTCGTGTCCCAGATCGCCCGCGACGAACAGGCAGCCCGGTGGCGGTCACGGGTGAAGCTGGGGCAGCGGGCCTGACCACCCGAGGGCGTCGTAGGTCGTCTCCCAACCCCGCCGCTCCGCGTCGCGCCGCGCTTGGCGGTGCGCTTCGTCGGTGTCGAAGCGTGGGCCCTGGGCGGCCGGGGTGGGGGCGTGGCGACTCGTGTGGCGCTGGTGTGCGGCTTGCTTCGAGCAACCGAGTGAGCGACCGAT
>CAZTVJ010000123.1:0-2091 GCA_964616935.1 uncultured Acidimicrobiales bacterium
TGCGCGGGCTCGACTACTACCGCCGCACCACCTTCGAGTTCACCGGAGGCGCGCTCGACGGTGCCCAGGACGCCGTCGGTGGAGGCGGCCGCTACGACGGACTCGTCGAGGAGATGGGCGGTCAACCCACGCCGGGCATCGGCTTCGCCCTCGGACTCGACCGCACCCTCCTGGCGTGCGATGCCGAGGGGGTGTTCCCGGCCCCCGAGCCGGCGCTGGACGCGTTCGTGGTCGACACGACGGGCGGTGCCGAGGCCCTCGCTCTCACCGAGGAGCTGCGCGCGGCGGGCCTCGCCGCCGACCGCTCCTTCGACAACCGGTCCATGAAGAGCCAGATGAAGGCGGCGGATCGCAGTGGCGCCACCCTCGCTCTGATCGTCGGCACCGAGGAGCTGGACGCCGGCATGGTCGCGGTGCGCTCCCTGCGGGCCGCCGGTGACCAAGAGCTGGTGCCGCGGCCGGAGATCGTCGACACCATGAGGAAGATGTTGGACCGATGAGCGACCCCACGACTCGCGGCGCCGTCACGGCCATGCGCACCGACTTCTGCGGCCAGCTAAGGGCCGCCGACGCGGGCCGCGCCGTCGCCCTCACCGGCTGGGTGGCACGGCGGCGCGAGCAGGGCAAGCACCTCGCCTTCGTCGACCTCCGTGACCACACCGGCGTCGTGCAGGTGGTCGTCGACGGCGCGTCCGATCTCCGCAGCGAGTACGTGATCCGGGTCACCGGCACCGTCCGCCTGCGGCCGGAGGGCACGCTGAACCCGGGGCTGCCGACCGGTGAGATCGAGGTGGGCGAGTGCACCGTCGAGGTGCTGTCGGCGGCCGAGCCGCCGCCCTTCCCGATCGACGCCCGCGCCGACGACGTCGACGAGGGTGTCCGCCTCACGTACCGCTACCTCGACCTTCGCCGGGCTCGCATGCAGCGCAACCTGCGGGTCCGCGCTGCGGTCAACTCCGCGGTGCGGCGAGCGATGGAGCGCCAGGGCTTCGTCGAGGTCGAGACACCGATGCTCATGCCCTCCACCCCGGAGGGCGCGCGTGAGTTCTTGGTACCTTCCCGCCAGGCACCGGGCTCGTTCTACGCGCTGCCGCAGAGCCCGCAGCTCTTCAAGCAGCTGCTCATGGTGGGCGGCGTCGACCGCTACTTCCAGATCGCCCGGTGCCTGCGCGACGAGGACCTCCGCGCCGATCGCCAGTACGAGTTCATGCAGCTCGATGCCGAGATGAGCTTCGTCGACCAGGACGACGTGCTCGCGGCCATCTCCGAGGCCGTGCTCGACGCGGCCGAGGCCGTTGCGGGGGAGCGGCCGCCGACCATCGAGCGCATCACCTGGCACGAGTCCATGGACCGCTTTGGTGTGGACAAGCCCGACCTTCGCTTCGGCCTGCAGCTGGTGGAGCTGACGCCAGTGTTCACCACCACGGAGTTCAAGGCGTTCCACGCACCCTCGGTGAAGGGCATCCGCGTGCCCGGCGCGGCGTCGGCGTACGGCCGCAACAAGCTCGACCAGCTCACCGACCGGGCGAGGCAGCTGGGCGCGAAGGGCCTCGTCTGGATGAAGGTCGCCGAGGATGGCACGCTCGAATCGCCGGTCGCCAAGTTCCTGTCGGCCGACGAGCAGGTGGCCGTGGTCGCGGCGCTCGACGCGGCACCGGGCGACCTGCTGCTCCTCGTGGCCGATGAATGGATCACGACCTGTGAGGTGCTCGGCCAGCTCCGCAACGACCTCGGCCGTCCGCCTGTGCACGAGGGTCCCTACTGCTTCGTGTGGGTCGTCGACTTCCCGATGTTCGTCGGCGTCTCGGAGGATGGCCGGCCGAAGCCCGGTCATCACCCGTTCACCCGTCCCCACCCGGACGACGTCGACAAGCTCGACACCGATCCGATGGCGGTACGCAGCTGCGCCTACGACCTGGTGCTGAACGGCTGGGAGCTGGGCTCGGGCTCCATCCGGATCCACGAACCCGAGCTGCAGCAACGGGTGTTCAACCTGCTCGGCATCGCGCCCGAGGAGGCCGCCAGGCGCTTCGGGTTCTTCCTCACGCCGTTCCGCTATGGCGCGCCTCCACACGGCGGCTTCGCCTTCGG
>CAZTVJ010000124.1:0-5985 GCA_964616935.1 uncultured Acidimicrobiales bacterium
AACGAGCCGTCCTGCCAGGGCGCCACACATGCGTCGACGGGAGCCACGCCACCCGACAGCGATGCCGCCGCCGTATCGGCCGACAGCGACGCCGCGGCGTAGCACGCGACCTTCGTCGGGTTCTCCGCCGGCCGCGTGACAACCCATGCCGCTGCGGCAAGGAGGGCGACGGCGCCGGCGACACCTCCCACCACCAGCAGGCGTCGGCTCCGGCGCGGCCCTCCCGATCCGGCGAGCTGCTGGGCGATCACCTCGGGCAGGGGCCGGCGCAGGAGGTGCTGCAGGGTGCGCTGGGCCGGCACGTAGGACCGCGTCGGCGCCAGCGCCGCCAGCCGAGGCACCGGGTTGGCCCGGGCCAACAGCTCCAGAGGATCCACGTACGTGCTCATCCGCTCCCTGCTCCTCCCAGACCGCCCGAGGGCTCGGCGGTCACCTGCGCGTACACGTCCCGAAAGCGCTGCCGCGCCCGGGACAACCGCTTGCGGGCGGCCACCGGGCTGATGGCGAAGGCCGCCGCCATCTCGTCGTCGTCCAGGCCGTCCCAGACGTTGAGACGAAGGAGCTCCCGGTCGTCGGGAGTGAGACGGTCGAACGTGGCTTCGATGGCTTCGCGCTGCTCGGCCAGCAGGTTCTCCGAATCGAGGGAGGCCGACAACGAGCGGGTTCCGGCGTCGGCCACGAGACGGTCGACCTGGTGCTGGCGGCGCCGGCGCGCCTTCGCATCGTTGGCCTGCACCCTGATCGCCACGCCGCACAGCCAACCGAACGCCGACACCGGTTCCACCTCCTCGAACTTCGTCCAAGCGATCTCCATGGCCGCCGCGACCAGGTCGTCCGCGGCCACAGGGTCGTGCGTCCGGCGCAACGCGAAGGCGCGCAACCTCTTCTCGTGGGCTTCGAAGAACGCCGAGAAGGCAGACTCTCGGGCGGTCAAAGGCCCGCCCTCCCGGCGTCCCACGCCAAGTAGATGTCCGGTGCACCGACCCTGTGACCCTGCGACCGGCGAACTCGCGGCAAATGGGCCGAACGACCTAGGCGGACGGGCCGGCCCATGCCTCGACCTCCCCCCACAGGAATCTCACCGCACGAGATCCTGGGGCCGCACGGGGACGCGGGTGAGGGAACGACCGGTCGCGGCCCGGATGGCACTCACGATGGCGGGCGTCGACGAGATGCAGGGGGGCTCCCCTACCCCCTTGGCCCCGAGCGGGGCTTGGGGGTCGGGCTCCTCGACCAGGCTGGCGACCACCATCGGGGCGTCGAGGCTGGTGGGCAGCAGGTAGTCGGTGAACGACGCGTTCCGGATGCGACCACCGTCGAGGATGATCTCCTCCATCACGGCCAGGCCGAGGCCCTGCGCGATGCCGCCCTCGATCTGGCCGAGCACCGACAGCGGGTTGAGGGCGCGCCCGACGTCCTGGGCCGTGGCGATCTGCACCACCTTGACGAGCCCCAGCTCGACGTCGACGTCGACGACGGCACGGTGGGCCACGAAGGCGAACGCGGTGTGGCAGCTGCCCTGGCCCAAGTCGTCCAGCTCGCCCGTGGGGCGGTGGTGGTACTCGACCTCGTCCTCGAAGACCTGGCCCGCGGTGGCGTCGGCGACGGCTACCCGGAGATCCCCCATCGTGTCGACAACGTGGTCGTCCTCGACGGCGAGCCGCAGCGGGTCGATGCCGTTGAGGCGCCCGACGTGGTCGAAGAGCCGCTCTCGCACCTTGCGGCAGGCGGCGTCGACCGCACCACCCGACATCCAGGTCTGCCGGGAGGCCGACGTGGAGCCGGCCGAACCGATGGCGGTGTCCATGGGCTCGAGCACCACGTCGTCGACGCCGAGCACGCTGCGGGCGATCTGTTGCGCGATGGTGACGAAGCCCTGGCCGACCTCGGCCGTGGCGAACTTCAACACGACCGTGCCGTCGGCCAGCCGGCACCGAGCCGTGGAGAAGTCGTCGAAGCCCTCCGAGTACATGAGGTTCTTGATCCCGACACCCCAGCCGATGCCCCGCACGATGTGCCCGCGGTCGGCCGTGCGGCCCGCACCGCCCGGGAGCCGCAAGGGGTCGCCGTCGAAGCCTCCGACCGGTTCGTCGGGCAGCGGCAGGGCCGCCGTCTCACGGATGCAGCGGGCCACCGGGGCGACGCTCTCGACCACCTGCCCGGTGATCAGCCGGTCCCCCGTCACCATCGCGTTGCGCAGCCGCACCTCGACCGGGTCCAGATCACAGGCCGCGGCGACGCGGTCCATCTGGCTCTCGTGGGCGAAGCAGGCCTGGACGACGCCGAAGCCCCGCATCGCCCCGCAGGGCAGGTTGTTCGTGCGCACGGCGTAGCCATCGACCACCGCGTTCGCGCAGGCGTACGGACCCTGCGCGTGGGTGATGGCGTTGATCAGCACGGCCGACGAGGTTGACGCGTAGGCGCCACCGTCGAGCACGAACCGGGCCTCCACCTTCACGATGCGGCCGTCCGTCGTGGCGTGGTGCCGCATCCAGACGGTGGCCGGGTGCCGGTGGACGTGGCCGAGGAAGCTCTCGTCGCGGCCGTACTGCATCTTCACCGGCCGCCCTGCGCGCAGGGCTAGCAGGCAGGCGTGGACCTGGAGGCTGATGTCCTCCCGCCCTCCGAACGCCCCGCCCACGCCGCCCAGGGTGAGGCGCACCTTGTCCTCCGCCACGCCCAGGCAAGCGGCGATCTGCGCCCGGTCCTCGTGGAGCCACTGGGTGGCGATGAACAGCTCGACCCCGCCGCCACCCGCGTCGGGCAGCGCCAGCGCCGCCTCGAGGCCGAGGAACGCCTGGTCCTGCATACCGATCTCGTAGGTGCCCTCGACGACGATCGGTCCGGTGGCCTCGGGATCGCCGCAGACGATGCGCTGGCGGCGGATGACGTTGCCCTCGGGGTGGATGGGTGCGTGGCCACCGGCGATGGCGACCTCGGGGTCGGTGAGGGGATCCAGGACCTCGTACTCGACGACGATGGCCTCGAGCGCCCTGCGACACGTCTCGGGATGGTCGGCCGCCACGGCGGCGATCGGCTCACCGACGAAGCGCACGACCCCGTCGGCGAAGACCGGTTGATCCTGGCTGATCAGCCCGTAGGTGAGGCGACCGGGCACGTCCGCGGCGGTGATGACGGACTCCACGCCGGGGATGCGCCAGGCCCCCGCCGGATCGATGCGGACGATGCGGGCCGACGGGTGGGGCGACCGCAGCGTCGCCCCCCACAGCATGCCGTCGGCCCACGCGTCCGACGAGAACGCGAAGCGCCCCTGCACCTTGGCGATGCCGTCCGGGCGATTCGGGCTGTCACCGATGCGACCTCTGCCCGTCCGCCGGCCGACGAGGGTGTCGAGCGCGCTCACCCGCAGCACCGTAGCCACCTACGCTGGGGCCGGTTCCCTGCACGCTCTTCCGGGCCGGCCGGGGACCACCACTTCGAGTCGCCCAATCTCTAGCCTGGGCCTGCTCACCATGACGACGACCTTGCCTCCTCCCACCACCGCACCGCAGGCGGCGCCTACCCGCGCTGCGCCGGCGGCCCGGCGCCGGTCGCTCGGCTACCAGCCCGCGCTCGACGGGCTGCGGGCCATCTCCGTGATCGGTGTGCTGCTCTACCACGCGGACGTCGCCTGGATCCCGGGCGGATTCCTGGGCGTCGAGATCTTCTTCGTCATCAGCGGGTTCCTCATCACGTCGTTGCTCGCCGAGGAGTGGCAGAACCACGGTGGCATCGACAAGGCCCGGTTCTGGTACCGCCGAGCCCGGCGCCTCCTGCCGGCACTGTTCGCCGTGATCATCGCCACCGTCGTCTACTCGGTGCTCTTCCTCCCCGACGAGGTGGCCAAGCTGCGGGGCGACGTCATCGCCGCGCTCACGTACTCCACGAACTGGTTCCTGATCTTCTCCCAGCAGTCCTACTTCGAGGCGTTCGGCCGGCCGTCGCCGCTGCGCCACCTCTGGTCGCTGGCCATCGAAGAACAGTTCTACATCGTGTGGCCGATCGTCTTCGGCTTCCTCCTGCGCAAGGTGGGTGGGCAGGCGAGGCGCCTGTTCTGGCCGCTCTTCGGCGGTGCCGCGGTCAGCACCGTGCTCATGGCGGTCATGTTCAGCCCCGACGGCGACCCCTCGCGCGTCTACTACGGCACCGACACCCGAGCCGCGGGCATCCTGCTCGGCGCGGCGCTGGCCTGCATCTGGACGCCCTGGCGCAGCAGCCGGCCAGCAGCCGCCAAGGCCGGTCCGTTGCTCGAGGTCGTCGGCCTCATCTCGCTGGTGCTCATCGGCTGGTTCTTCCTGAACGCCGGCGAGTTCGACCCATGGCTGTACCGGGGCGGCTTCGCGGCCATCTCGCTGGTCACGGTCATCCTGATCGCCGTCATCGTGCATCCGTCCGTACGCCTGCTGTCCGGCGCCCTGTCCACGCGGCCGTTCACCTTCGTCGGCTTGCGCTCGTACGGGCTGTACCTCTGGCACTGGCCGGTGTTCGTCTTCCTCACCGCGGACGAGGTCGGCTTCGACGGCAACGGCCTGCTGGCCCTCAAGTTCGCGATCACCTTCGCCCTCGCCGAGCTCAGCTACCGGTTCGTGGAGATGCCGATCCGGCGCGAGGGCATGGCGCCGGTGAAGCGGTTGCTCGGCGTCGGTGCCAGACCTCGGTCGGGTGCGGCAGCGTGGATGACCGCACCGGTGCTCGCCATCGTGGCTGTCGCCGGCCTGCTCGTCGTCGCCGTCGGCAGCGCCACGGCCACCAGCCAGTTCCAAGGGCCGGGTGGCGAGATCGAGGAGGCCGACAACGAAACGCTCGTGGTCGGCGGCGCTGGCGGCGGCGCCTCACCCACCACGATCGGTGCCTCAGCGCCAGCGGCCTCCAGCGCCCCGACACCAACCGTGGCAGGCGCCACCGCGCCCGTGGCGACGGCCCCAGCCGCCGGCACGCCTCCTTCGCGCATCACGGTGGTCGGCGACTCGGTGGGCATGACGCTCGTCCGCAACGCCCCGGCGTCGGTGAAGCAGCAGCTCACCATCACCGATGGCTCGCTCGAGGGCTGCGGCATCGTCGAGGGTGCCGTCCGCACCACGGCCAAGTTCCGGTGGAGCTTCAAGGGGTGCACCGGGTGGCCGGAGAAGTGGGCGGCCAACGCCACCAAGGCACAGGCCCAGGTGGCGCTCGTCATCATCGGCGCATGGGACGTGTTCGACCTCACCCAGGGCGAGACCGTCGTCGCCTTCGCCTCCCCCGAGTTCGACCAGCACTTCCGCTCGCAGCTGCGGAAGGGCATCGACGCGCTGACGGGCGCCGGCGTGAAAACGGCGTTGCTGGAGGTTCCCTGCTATCGCCCGGTGAGTGGCGGGGGGCTGACCGCCCTGCCCGAGCGGGGCGACGACGCCCGCACCCGGCACCTCAACGACCTGTTGCGCCAGGCGGCTGCCGCCGACCCGGCCAACGTCACCTTCATCACCGGCCCGCAGCAGTACTGCACCGACCCGGCGCTCGCCACCGACCTCGGCCACCGATGGGACGGGGTGCACTACTACAAGCCCGGCGCCCAGCTCGTCTGGGACACCATCGCCCCCGAGCTGCTGAACCTCCGCGTCTGATCCGCCCGAGCCCGAGCCCGAGCCCGAGCCCTGGCCCGAGCTGCCGGGGCCCCTGGCCCGAAGTCCGACCTGAGGGTGCAGAAAACCGCATCCTGATGTCGGACTTCGGCCGGCTGGCGCCGAGAGAACGGACGAAGAGCCCGCCGATCAGAACCTAGCGACGTCCACCAGGGCGTCGAGGATGTCGTCGACCTGGGGCAGGACGGCGTGCTCGAGGGCCGGCTCGTAGGGCACGTGGGTGTCGAGGGCCGCCACACGGCGGACCGGCGCATCCAGATCGGTGAAGCAGTGCTCGCCGGCCCAAGCCGCGATCTCGGCCCCGAAGCCCGCGGTCATGACGTCCTCGTGCACGACGAGCAGCCGATGTGTCCGGGCCAGGCTGTCG
>CAZTVJ010000125.1:0-13319 GCA_964616935.1 uncultured Acidimicrobiales bacterium
CCGCCGCGTTGGCAGCGCTCCCGCCCGCGTCCGACGAGGTCTGGACGCTGACCTGGCCCGGCATCGCGGCCTGAGACGACCGCCGCTGCCGCCTGGCCCGGGCACCCGAGCGTGTCGGCCCGCGCAGCTCCCCATGTTGGCAACGAGCCGCCTGGGACGGCACAACCCGCACGAGATCGACGGCGACGTGGTCCCGGCGACGCGGTGGCGATTCGCCGGCGATTCGCCGGGCCAGACATCGGCCAGCGTCAGACGGTGTCGGCGCCGGCTTCGCGCAGGAGCGCGAGCAGCTCGTCGAACACACCAGGGGCGGCGGCCAAGACCGCATCGGGCTGCGGCGGCCCGCCGCTGAGGTCACCGAGGCGGGCGCCCGCTTCGGCCGCGACCAACATCCCGGCGGCGGAGTCCCACGGCGCGAGGCCCTTCTCGAAGTAGGCGTCCACCCGCCCCGCAGCGACGAAGCAGAGGTCCACCGAAGCAGCCCCGAAGCGCCGGACGTCGCGGATCCTGGGCAGCACCTGGGCGAGCACCGCCGCTTGACGAGCCCGCCGATCGGCGGCATAGCCGAACCCGGTCGCGACGAGCGCCTCCGACAGCGAGGTCTGTTGGGTGCAGCGCAACCGTTGGCCGTCGCACCATGCGCCTGCGCCGCGACGGGCGAGGTACAGCTCGCCGAAGGCGGGGACGGCAACCACGCCGACCAGTGGGCCGTCGCCATCCGCCGCGGCAACCGACACGGCATAGCCGGGCAGGCCGTACAGGAAGTTCGTCGTCCCGTCGATGGGGTCGATGAGCCAGGTGACGCCTGTCGTGCCCGGGTCGTCGGTGCCTTCCTCGCCGACGATCGCATCGTGGGGACGCTCGCGGCGAAGCGTGCCGACGATGTGGGCCTCGGCGGCGCGGTCGAACTCGGTCACCATGTCCGTGCCGGTCGACTTCGTGTCGACCTCGGCGATGCCCTGCTCACGACCGCCATGGATCAGGGTTGCGGCCCCTCGCGCCAACCGCTCGGCCAGCGCGAGCAGGCCGTCGGGATCGTCGGGAGGCACCGCGGCAGCGTAGCGATACCGTTCGCGACCGATGCCTGACGCCACCATCGTCGACCTCCGCTCCGACACCGTCACCCAGCCCACGCCCGCCATGCGCCGGGCCATGGCCGACGCCGAGGTGGGCGACGACGGGAGTGGCGAGGACCCCACGGTCAACCGGCTCGAAGCCACGTTCGCCGAGCGCGTGGGCATGGAGGCAGCCGTCTTCGTGCCGTCGGGCACGATGGGCAACCAGATCGCCCTACGGGTCCTCGGGCGACCCGGCACCGTGGTCGTGGCCGGCGCGACGCAGCACATCGTGGGCTTCGAGCTGGGGGCGGCGGGGCTCAACGCGCCGGTGCAGATCCATGCGGTCCCCGACACGGACGGCGTGCTCGATCCGGCGGACGTCGGCTACGCCGTCGCGCTCGCGCAGCACCACTGGCCCGAGGTGAGCGCCGTCGCCGTCGAGAACACCCACATGTATGCGGGCGGCGTGCCGTGGCCGCTTGCCCCGCTGGACGCGCTGGCGGGTCTCGGGTTGCCCGTGCACATGGACGGTGCCCGCCTGTTCAACGCCGAGGTCGCGATGGGCATCCCGGCGGCCGACTACGCGGCGCGCACCACCACCGTGACGGTGTGCCTGTCGAAGGGGCTCGGTGCACCGGTGGGCTCGCTGCTGGCCGGCCCGGCCGAGCTGATGACTCGCGCCCGAGCGGAGCGCAAGCGCCTCGGCGGCGCCATGCGCCAGGCCGGGGTGCTGGCTGCTCCCGGGCTCGTGGCTCTGGACGAACAGGTGGATCGACTGGCCGATGATCACGACCGAGCCCGCGCGCTCGCCTGCGCCATAGCGCAGCGGTGGCCGGGCAGCGTCGATCCGGACGCGGTGCGAACCAACATCGTCGTCGCCGTGCAGGCCGACGCGGCCGGGGTCCTCGCCCGCCTCGAGACCGCGGGGGTGCTGGCGGGCACGGTGGCGCCAGGGCGGCTGCGCTTCGTGACCCACCTCGGCATCGACGACGACGCCATCGAGCGCGCCTGTCGAGCCATCGAGCGCTGCTGAAGCAGCCCGAGCGGGTGTCGGTGCTACCGGTTGCCGTCCTGGGTCGCCCGCCACTCACCCATGGCCCTCAGCACCAGGACGGCCACGACGGCGGTGCCGGCCGCGGCGACGAGCGCCCCGACGACGGCCCCGATGGCGGAGGCGGTGCCGCAGTCACCCGTGCACTGCAGGTCGACGAAGCCGAAGCCGATGAGCCCACCAGCGAGGCCGCCGACCAGGATGGCGGCGAACGCCAGGGCGCGGGCTGCGGGCGACGGCAGCGCCGAGAGCGGGCGATCGTCCGGTTGCGGCACGGCTGCGGATCCTAGGCTCGCCCTTCGTGCGCGTCTGGGTCGTGCTTCCCACCTTCAACGAGGTCGACAACGTCGAGGAGGCGTTGCGACGGGTCCGCCGCGCCGTACCCGACGCGCACGTGCTCGTCGTCGACGATGGCAGTCCCGATGGTACGGCCGCCGTGGCCGAGCGCGTTGGCGCCGAGATCGGGGGCGTCAGCCTGCTGCGCCGACCGGCGAAGGCCGGGCTGGGCAGCGCCTACCGGGCCGGTTTCCGCCAGGGCATGGATGCGGGCGCCGAGGTGCTCATCGAGATGGACGCCGACCTCTCCCACGATCCGGCCGTGATCCCCGCGCTGCTCTCGGCCATCGATCACGGCGCCGATCTCGTCATCGGCTCGCGGTACGTACCGGGCGGCAGCATCCCGAACTGGTCGCGGCATCGCCTCGCGCTGTCGAAGTGGGGGAACCGCTACGCCGGCGCCATGCTCGGGCTCGCGGTCCGCGACGCGACGTCGGGCTTTCGTGCCTACCGGGTGGCGTTCCTGCGAGGCGTGGACCTCGACGCCGTGCGGGCCGACGGCTACGGCTTCCAGATCGAGATGGCCCACCGCGTCGCCGAGGGCGGAGGGCGGGTCGTCGAGGTGCCGATCGCGTTCACCGACCGAGAGCGGGGAACGTCCAAGATGTCCGGACGCATCGTGGTCGAAGCCCTCGTGCTCGTGACGGTGTGGGGGGTGCGGGATCGACTGGGGCGGCTCGTGAAGGCGTTCCGCCGCGCGGCGTGATCGACAGCGGCCATCGCACGATCCTCCATGTGGACATGGACGCGTTCTTCGTGGCCGTCGAGGTGCGCCGCCGGCCCGAGCTGGCCGGCTTGGCCGTGGTCGTCGGCGGCACCGGGCGGCGGGGTGTCGTGGCGGCGGCCTCGTACGAGGCCCGACGCTATGGCGTCCACTCGGCCATGCCGTCCGAGCAGGCCCGTCGCCAGTGTCCCCACGCCGTGGTGCTGCCCGGTGACCATGCCTTGTACAGCGAGGTGAGCCGTGAGGTCTTCGAGATCTTCCGAGCCTTCACCCCGCTGGTGGAGCCGATAGCCCTCGACGAGGCGTTCCTCGACGTCACCGGCGCGCAGCGGCTCTTCGGCCGCGGGCGCGAGATCGGCGAGCAGGTTCGGGCGCGCGTGGCTGCTCAGCTCGGGCTGGCGTGCTCAGTGGGTGTGGCACCGGTGAAGATGATCGCCAAGCTCGCCTCGGAGGCAGCCAAGCCGAAGGCGGCCCCGAGTGGCATCAGCCCGGGCCTGGGGGTGGTCGTGGTCGAGCCGGGCCACGAGCTGGCCTTCCTCCACCCGCTGCCCGTCCAGTCCCTGTGGGGCGTCGGGCCGGCCACGCTCGAGCGCCTGCGCCGGCTGGGTGTGGCCACGGTGGGTGACCTCGCCGCGATCCCGGAGTCGGTGCTCGTCGCCTCCCTGGGACGGGCCAACGGTCGCCACCTCCACGAGCTGGCCCACGGCATCGACGACCGGCCTGTCGTACCGGATCGAGATCCCAAGTCGGTCGGTCACGAGCAGACCTTCGCCGAGGACCTCTACGACGCGCCGAGCCTCGAGCGGGAGATCGTGCGGATGAGCGATGCCGTCGCGACGAGGCTGCGCGCCAGCGGACTGGCGGCGCGCACGGTGACGCTGAAGGTCCGCTTCGGCTCGTTCCAGACGATCACGCGAGCCGCCAGCGTGGCCGAGCCGGTCGACGGTGGCTCGGCCATCGCGGCGGCGGCCAAAGGTCTGCTCGCCGGTGTCGACCCGTCATCGGGCGTGCGCCTCCTCGGGGTGAGCGCGAGCAACCTCGGTGCCCGGACGGGTCATCAGCTGTCGTTCGACGACGCCGGTGGCGAGGGCTGGGACGAGGCCACCAGAGCCGTCGACGAGATCCGCACGCGGTTCGGCGCGGAGGCCATCGGGCCGGCCACGCTGGTAGACCGATCGGGTCTTCGGCTGACCCGGCGCGGTCTGCAGCAATGGGGTCCTGACCTGGAGGAACGGCGGGTGGGTGACGAGGCCGATGACTGATCCACGAGCCGGAACGTGACCGTTGTCGTGCGCGTTGTCGCTCCAGCCGCCGTGTGGGATGATGCTCAGGAAACCCGGGACGCGGGCCGAAGGGGAATGGACGATGCCGCTCTCCGAAGACGAACAGCGGATCCTCAATCAGATCGAGCAGCAGTTCTACGACAGCGATCCCGCGTTCGCGCAGAGCGTCAGCCAGACCACCCTCTACCGCCACGCCTTCCGGAGCATCAAGTGGGCCGCGGTGCTGTTCGTGCTCGGCCTCGTCTTCCTCATCGCCACGCTGCAGGTGCACTTCGCCGTCGCGTTCATCGGCTTCGTCATCATGCTGGGCGCTGCGTTCATCATCGAGAAGAACGCCCGCAAGATGGGCCGGGCCGGGCTACAGCAGATGACGGGAAGCCTGCGCGGCGGCCGCTTGAAGGACACCCTCGGTGGCGCCGGCGACAAGATGCGAAACAAGTTCAAGCGCGAGGAGTGACCTGCTAGTCGGCGCCGGCTTCAGCGAGCGCTGACGGACTCACGCTCGGGGTCGGCCACGACCGCCGCGTCGCCCGGCAGGTGACGGCGGAGCACCGGTCGCGGATCGGCCCGCCAGCGCAGCTTGTCGACCCACGTGAACCGGGCCCAGCGCCGCTGTTCCAGCTTCTGGCGGGCCTCGTCGGTCTCGGCCACCACGTCGTCGTCGACATCGTCACCGGCGTAGGCGGCCACGGTGACGTTGCCCGCCATCGAGCGCACCAGATCCGCGTCACGGGTGCCGGCCGCGGTGAGACGGTCGGCGAACTCGAGTGGCGTCTCACTGGGGGCGGCGGGGGTACCGTCGCGGCCCAGCACATCGGTGGCCTCCCACCAGCTGACGAGCACCTTGTCGGCGCCGGTGGCGGCGTCCCGGTGGCGCCGATCCCAGCGGGCGCGGTAGAGCCGGGGAGCGACGAGCAGCCAGAGTCCGCCCAGCACGAGCGCTGTCACCAGCCCGATCAGGCCTACCTTCGCCCAGGTGGCCATCCCCTGATCGCGCTCCGTCGATCCGGATCCGCCCAGGCCGCCGAGGGGCAGCAAGCCGAGGTCCGGGTCGAAGTTCGGGTCCACGGTGGTGGGGGAGGTGGGCACGGACGTCGCCGACGGCACCGTTGCCGGCGGGGCCACCGCGGCCTCGCCCTCCTGGGCGGCGGGAACGTTCGTGTAGCTCTCGGCGCCGGGAATGCCACGGCTCGGCGTCGGCTCGAAGGGCACCCAGCCGATGCCGCTGAAGTAGACCTCCGGCCACGCGTGGGCGTGCTTGCCGAGCACGTGGTAGAGGCCATCGGCGCGCAGCTCTCCGGGGGTGAACCCGACCGCGACCCGGGAGGGGATGCCGAGCGATCGGGCGAACGCCGCGAAGGTGCCCGCGAACTGCTCGCAGTAGCCCCTCCGAGCCTGGATGAACCGCTCGATGGCGTTGGTGCTGCTGCCGGAAGGAACGCTCACGTCGTAGGTGAACTGCTGGAAGTAGTCCTGCAGGCGCTTCGCCTTGTCGTAGGGCGTCACACCCGGCCCGGCGATCTGGGCGGCGAGCAACCGCAGGGTGTCCGGGTAGTCGCTCGGCAGGTCGAGGTAGTCGCGGGTGACGTCGCCCGGCGCCGGTTCGTTGGCCTGCTGCAGCACCTCGGGGGCGAGGTTCGGCACGCGGGAGACGACGCGGTAGGTGGTGCCCGGCTCCACGTCGTTGCGCCTCGTGACGATGCTGGCGGTCTCGTCGTCGTAGCGCACCTTGTCGGGGCTGTCGATGCGCTCCGGCGAGTAGGCGGCCGGCAGCCAGATGGCGTCGAGGTTCGTGATCGTGACGGTCTGGGTGACGGGCAGGGTCAACGCTTCCGGCAGGCCACCGCCCAAGCGCCCGTCGGCGTCGCCGTAGCCCCGCTCGGAGGTCCACAACCGCCCGTCGAAGTCGTCCAGGGCCGTGAGGCGCCAGTAGCTCTTGCCGTCGGAGGCAACGGTGAAGGCCTCGATGTCGGTGCGATCGACGATGCGGCCGCGGATGTCGACCAGGGGGCTGACCGTCTGGCGGGTACCGCTTCCACCCTGCTTGGTGTCGAGCAGCGCGTCCTGACCGGCTCCCGGCAGGACCGGCCCGATCACGAGGGCGAGGGCGATGACGGCGGCACCGAGGATCGCCGCCGTCTTGACGATGGACGCAACGGTGCCTCGGCGGATGCCGGCCAGCCATCCGCCGCCGTCCTGGGCCATGGTGCGGTGGAGGGCGAAGGCCAGCACCGCGGCACCGAGCCACAGCGCTGTACAGAACAGCCGTAGCCGGTCGGCCCCGAGCGCGGCGGCGAAGACGAACAGGATCGCCGAGGGCAGGATCGCCTCGATGGCCGCCAGGGCTCGGAAGGCGAAGCAATCGGCCAGGAAGGCGACGGCCCACACCCCGATGACGGCGGCGACGAGGTAGCCCGTCGTGGTCGGCACGGGCGCGATGGCCGTCGGGAAGCTGTTCCACGCGACCTCGATGCTGGCCCACGCCGCGTCCCAGGTGGCCCGTGTCGGCAGGCCATAGGCACTGGTGCTGCGGAAGAAGGCAAGGGTGACGAGCTCGGCCAGCCCGGCCAGCGAGACGAGCGAGGCAACGAGCACGTTCCACCCGCGGCGCCGGCAGGCGGCGCCGAGCAGGTGGGCGCCGGCGGCCGCCAGCACCAGGGGCGGGAGGAACGACCACCCGTCGAACAGGCGGGCGAAGCCGACGGCGGCAGCGACGGTGAGCGCGAAGAAGGCGAGCTCGGTGGCGACCAGCGCCTTGGCCTGCTCCTGCGCGGGACGGCTCACGTCCTCACCTCTCTCCTGCTGCCCACCATCGTGGCCCAGGCGCTGGCGAAGGTGTCGTCGGTCCTGGCGTCGATCGTCGTGATGGGGAGGTGGCCGGAGGTGAGGTCGTCGTGGCCCTCGGTGACGATCACGAGCACCGCACCGAACGAGCGCCGCAGGCGGGCCAGGGCGTCCAGCTCTGACCGTGTGCCCCGACCGAGCGCCACGACGAGCGACCCGGCCTGGGGTGATCGACGTAGCCCTTCGAGCACCGAGCGCATGCTGCCGTGGCCGGACGGCTCGACCGACGCGAGGTATTCCATGATCGCCTCGACGTGACCCACGCTGTTGCCGAGGCCGGCATCGGTGCCGTCGCTCGCCATCAGCCGCAGGTTGTGCTGAGCGCGGTATGCCGCCGTCGTCACGCTGGCGGCCGCAGACACCGCACGCTCGAACGAGGCCTCGCTGTGGGAGGCCCGGCGGACGTCGAGGATCACCGTGGTGCGGTCCTGCCAGGGCATCTCGTCCTGGCGAACCATCAGGTCGTCATGGCGGGCGGTGGAGCGCCAGTGGACGCGGCGCAGATCGTCGCCCACCACGTACTCGCGCAGCGCGTAGAACTCGTCACCCTGGCGACCGAGCGAGCGGTGGTGCACGGCGTTGCCCATCGGATCACGATCGCCCCCGCCCGGCGGCGCCGCGACGATGTCCACGTGTGGGAAGACCGTCAGCTCGAGCTGCGGGGCGCCGAGACGGCGGTGCCGGGCGAGGCCGAAGGGGTCGCTGACCTCGATGGTGAGCGGCCCGACGGCGACGACGCCGCGATGCTCGGTGGGGAGGCGGTACGCCGCCCGGGCCCTCTCGGCGTGGCGGAGCGGCACGAGGTGGAGGCGAGCGCCGCGAGTGCCGGCCACGGGATCGCGCAGCGAGAGCACGGCCGTGCGTCCCTTGCCGGTGTTGGTGGCGGTGACCTCGACGCGAGCGGCATCGCCGGCGTGCACCCGGGCGGGGTTGAGCGTGCGACGCACGCGCAGCCGCGCTCGGATGGTGCGGACGTAGACGACCGTCGCCGCGGCGAGCAGGAGGAGCGCGGCGCCGACGATGTACAGCTCGAGGATGCCGAACAGGCGAGCAGCGATGAGGACGCCGACGGCCCCGACGAGGACCGCCCACCCTTGGCGGGTGAGCACGGCTATCTCGCCGTGGGGACGGGCACCGTGGCGAGGACGTCGTTGACCACGGTGCGGGCGTCAGCTCCTTGGAGCTGCGCGTCGGGCGACAGGACGATGCGATGGGAGAGGACAGGCACGGCAAGTGCTTTCACGTCGTCCGGGATCACATAGTTCCGACCGGATGCCGCGGCGCGGGCCCGAGACGCACGCAGCAGGGAGAGGGTGGCCCGGGGGGACATGCCCAGGTGCACACCCGGATGGCGGCGAGAGGCATCGGCGAGGTCCACGAGGTAGCCCTTCACGGCCGGTGCGACGTGCACGGTGCGCACCGCGGCGACCATCGAATCCACCTGGCTGGCCGTGGCCACCGGCTGGAGATCGGGTTCCACGGCTCGGCCGGCATGGACATCGAGGATCTCCAGCTCGGCCGCACGATCCGGGTAGCCGATCGAGATGCGCATCAGGAACCGGTCGAGCTGGTTCTCCGGCAGCGGGTAGGTGCCCTCGTGGTCGGAGGGGTTCTGGGTGGCGATCACCATGAACGGCAAATCCAGCTTGTAGCTGGTGCCGTCCACCGTGACCTGACGCTCCTCCATGGCCTCCAGCAGGGACGACTGGGTCTTCGGTGAGGCGCGGTTGATCTCGTCGCCGAGGACGATGTTGGCGAACACCGGCCCGGAGCGGAACTCGAAGCGGTCGGTGCCGCGGTTCCACACCGTCACACCCACGACGTCGGACGGCAGCAGGTCCGGGGTGAACTGCACGCGCTTCCAGGTGCAGTCGATGGAGTTGGCGAGGGCTTTGGCGAGGCTCGTCTTGCCAACGCCGGGCACGTCCTCGATGAGGAGGTGACCCTCGGCGAGCAGGCAGATGAGGGCGAGCGCGACAACGTCGGGCTTGCCCTGGATCACCCGCTCCACGTTGGTGCTGATGCCGTCGAAGAGCTGGCCGAAGCTCGTGGCTTCGGTGGTGGTGGCCTGCGCCGTCATGAAGTCTCCACGCTAGATGCCGCTCGCCCGCCGATCACCGCGGGAACGGTACCGGTCGGCACGGCGCAACGCGACGCCGGAGCCGTTGCCGAGCCACCATCGGGCCAACGGTTGGGTGCCATCGGTGCCGAGTAGCCTTCGCCTCGATGCAGCCGACCTACGCCCCGGAGGCCGAAGCCTTCCGGGAGAAGATCCTGGCCTTCCTGGCCGAGCACCTGCCCCCGAGCTGGAAGGGCGCCGGCCGGCTCGACGGCGACGATCTCCGCCGGTTCGCGCTCGAGTGGCGCCAGATCCTCCATGCCAACGGCCTCCTCGCCCTCGGCTGGCCGAAGGAGTACGGCGGCGGGGGGCTCTCACCCCTCGAGCAGGTGATCGTGGCCGAGGAGTTCACCAAGGCCGGCGTGCCACTCGGTGTGGCCAACGACGTGTTCGGCATCACGATGCTGGGCAACACCCTGCTCTTCTGGGGCACCGAGGAGCAGAAGCAGCACCACCTGCCGCGGATCCTGGCCGGCGACGACCTCTGGTGCCAGGGGTACTCCGAGCCGAACGCCGGCTCCGACCTGGCCAACCTGGGCTGCCGGGCCACGCTCGACGGCGACCAGTGGGTCCTGAACGGCCAGAAGATCTGGACGTCCGCCGGCCACCTGGCCGACCACATCTTCGTGCTGGCCCGCACCGACCCGGAGGCACCCAAGCACAAGGGCATCTCGTTCCTGCTCGTCGACATGCGGCAGCCCGGCATCGAGGTGCGGCCCATCAAGATGATCTCGGGCGAGTCCGAGTTCAACGAGGTGTTCTTCACCGACGCCGTCTGCCCCAGGGAGAACGTGGTCGGTGGCGTGAACAACGGCTGGGCCGTCGCCATGACGTTGCTCGGCTTCGAACGGGGCGAGGCTGCGGCGACGGTGCCGCTGCGCTACGGCACCGAGGTCCAGCGGCTCATCGCGCTGGCGCAGGAGCGGGGTGTTAGCACCGACCCGGTGTACCGCCAGCGGCTGGCCCAGTGCTACGCGGAGGTCGAGGTGATGCGCTGGAACGGGCTGCGCACGCTCACCAAGTTCCTCGCCGGTCACCATCCCGGCCCCGACGCCGCCATCTCCAAGCTCTACTGGAGCGAGTACCACAAGCGGTCGACCGAGCTGGCCATGGACATCCTCGGCGCCGATGGTCTGGTCCCCACCGGTCGCGCGCCGTCCTCGGCCTTCCAGACGGACGACGAGGGCGCGCCGAACTCCACCAACTCGTGGGCCATGACGTTCTTGAACGCCCGGGCCGGCACGATCTACGCCGGCACCAGCCAGGTGCAGCGGAACATCCTGGGGGAGATGGTGTTGGGCCTGCCGAAGGAACCCAAGGCTGACGCCGGCAGCTGGGCAGCGTCCTCGAAGGCGAAGGCGTAACGACCCGGTGGGCGGCCGGGGCATCGCCGTGGCGGTCGCGCGTCGGCCGGGCCTGTGGTCCACCGCCGTGCGTCAATGGGCGCGGCTCGTGCCGGGCGGCTGGTGGCACCGCCCGCCGTTCCTGCCCGTACCCGACCGCGCCTACCTCCGGTTGCGGACCATCACCCAGTACGGCGACCCTGGCCACCCGCTCGAACCCGACGACGTCGTGCAGTACCTCGCGTGGTGCCGATCCTTGCGGAGAGCAGTGTGAAGCGGCGCAAAACACGGCCGGCCAGGCCCAGGCCGCACCGGTAGGTTCCTGCCGTGCGGAGCGCTCTCGTCCTCAACGCCACCTACGAGCCGCTCTCCATCGTGTCCGTGCGCCGCGCCGTGTGCCTCGTCCTGGCGGACAAGGCCGACCTCCTGCACGACGACGGCACCGAGCTGCACGCCGCCCGCCTCAGCGTGCCCAGCCCGCTCGTCATCCGGCTCCGCTACGTGGTGAAGGTTCCCTACCACCGCCGCACCGCGCTCAGCCGCCGGGCCGTCTTTGCCCGCGACGGCCACCGCTGCCAGTACTGCGGAGGCCACGCCGACTCCATCGACCACGTGGTGCCCCGCAGCCGGGGAGGCGAGCACATCTGGGACAACGTGGTGGCCGCCTGCCGCCCGTGCAACCTCCGCAAGCGGGACCGCTCGCCGGAGGAGGCGGGGATGCACCTGTTCAAGCGTCCGGCTGCCCCGCGGGAGCTGGCCTGGGTCGTGGTGTCCGTCGGTCGGGTGCCGGAGGTCTGGAAGCCCTACCTCGCCATCGCGTCGTGACCTGGGCGGTTGAGCGCTCCGCCGGGTCGGCGGCGGCGTTCCACGGGCGTGAGGTGCCCGACCCGGCGAGACGGGCGGTCTGGGTCTTCGACGTCGCGGGTCCGGCCCTGGTGCTCGGTTCCACGCAACCGCTGAGCGTCGTCGTGCCCGGCGCACTGGTGGAGGTGGTCCGGCGGCGCAGCGGTGGCGGTGCCGTGCTCCTCGTACCGGGCGCCGTCGTGTGGATCGACGTGATCGTCCCCCGCGGCGACGTTCTCTGGGACGACGACGTCGGCCGGGCCTCGTGGTGGCTGGGTCGAGCCTGGGTCCGGGCACTGGGGGCGTGCGGTGTCGCCGGAGCGCAGGTGCACACCGGACCCCTGGTGCGGACGCGATGGTCTGGGCTCGTGTGCTTCGCGGGTCTCGGCCCGGGTGAGGTGACCGTCGACGGCGTGAAGGCCGTGGGCATCAGCCAGCGCCGTACGCGCTCGGCCGCGCGTTTCCAGTGCTGCGCGTACCTGCGTTGGGATCCAGTGGCCATGGTGGACGTCCTCGCCGAGCCCCGACCTGCGCCCGAGGAGCTGGCGGGATGCGTGTTCGAGGTCGGGGCCCCGACCTCCGACGTGGAATCGGCCTTTCTGGCCGAGCTCGCCGCCACGTGACGGTCAGGCGGTGCGGGCGGACCAAGCGTCGGCCACGAGCTCCAGGCTGCGGCACCGCACGGCGACGTCGTGCGCGACGGTCGACAGCATCAGCTCGGCGGCACCGGTCCGCCGGGCGAGGTCGTCGAGCTGGTCGGCCACGCTCGCCGGATCACCCACGATGCGGTTGGTCGACAGGCGCTCGGCGGCCGGGAGCTCCGGATCGGCGGACGCGGTCTCGGGAGTCGGCAGCGGCCGGAGGCGACCGGTGCGGATGGCGACGGTGAGCAAGCGCCCCGGTGCGGCCTGGCGGCGGGCCTCGGCGTCGGTGTCGGCGGCCAGCACGTTGACCGTCACGATGGCGTAGGGCTCGCTCAGGACGGGTGAGGGGGTGAAGGCCTCCACGTACCGATCGATCGCCTGGAGGGTGCCACCCGTGTCGAAGTGGTGGGCGAAGGCGAACGGCAGGCCGAGGATGCCGGCCAACCGGGCGCTGTAGCCGCTCGAGCCGAGGAGCACGACGCGGGGCGAGGAGGCCGCGACGGGCGTGGCCGAGAACCGCTGCCAGAGGCCGGTGTCGGTGCGGACGTCGCCGAGCAGCCCCATGAGGTCGAGCAGGTGTCGGGGGAAGTCTTCGGCCGCTCGATCGTCGACAGAATTCGAGTAGGGGCGGCGCAGCGCCGCCGCGGTGGCCTGGTCCGCTCCCGGTGCCCTGCCGATGCCGAGATCGATGCGGCCGGGGTGGAGCGCTTCGAGCATGGCGAACTGCTCCGCGACCACGAGCGGCGCGTGGTTGGGGAGCATCACCCCGCCCGAGCCCACGGCGATCTGGTTGGTGGATGCCGCGACATGGGCGATCAGCACCGGCGGCGACGTGCTGGCCACGCTCGCCATGTTGTGGTGCTCCGCGACCCAGAAGCGTGCGTAGCCGAGTGCCTCGGCCCGCTGGGCGAGCACGACCGCCTGACCGAGCGCCGAGGCGCTCGTGCCGCCCTCGCCGACGATGGCCAGGTCGAGGACGGACAGGGGTAGGGGGCGCGTGGCAGTGCTCACGGTGCGACCAACCGCCGCCGACGCCCATCCCTTCCTTCGCCTCGGTCGATCAGCTCTCGGGAC
>CAZTVJ010000126.1:0-5088 GCA_964616935.1 uncultured Acidimicrobiales bacterium
TGCTCGAGCCCTTCACCGGTGAGCGCGGCAGGGTGATCCGCCTGCTTCTCGCCGACGGCCATTCGGCGCCGGCTTTCGGGCCGCGTCGGCCCCTGACGCCGATCGCTCGCTGGTAGCGTCGCCGGCCGTGCGCGTACACGACCGCACCCCCGCACCAGGCGAGGACGTGGGCGGGGCGGACGAGCCGTCGGCCTCGCCGGTGGCGCGCGGCCCCGGCCTGTCACCCTGGAACCGGGCGCTGCTCCATGGCGGGGTCGCCTACCTCGTCTCTCGCGTCATGGTGGTCGGAGCCGCAGGGGTGGTGGCCGCAGCTCGCGAACCCAAGCCGACGTCGGCGGCGCGCCCCATCCTCGAGGTGCTGACGTCCTGGGACGGCCTCTGGTACATGGAGGTGGTGCGGGGCGGCTACCCGCGCTCGGTGGGGCCGGACGTGACGTTCTTCAACCTGGAGGCCCGCACCGCGTTCTTCCCGCTCTACCCCGCCATCGTGCGCTGGGCGGACCGGGTGCTGCCCGCCGGCGACACCGTTGCGGCGCTCATCGTCAATGTCGTCCTCGGCCTGCTCTTCATCCTGGCGGTGGGCCTGCTGGCCCGAGCCATGGTGGGCGATCGGGCCGCCGGGCGGGCCATGGTGCTGGTGGCGCTGTTCCCCGGCAGCTTCGTGCTGTCGTTCGCCTACAGCGAGCCCGTGATGCTCGTGCTGGCGGCGTTCTCGTTGCTCGCCCTGCTCCGCAAGCACTGGATCACCGCAGGGCTGCTGGCCGCCCTCGCCACCTCGGCGCGGCCCAACGCCGTAGCGCTCGCCGCCGCCGCGGCCGTCGCGTCGTTCCTGGCCATCAGGCGCGACCGCGACTGGGCATCGCTCGCCGCGCCCATCCTGGCCCCGCTCGGCTTCGTGGCCCACATGCTGTTCCTCTGGTCCCACACCGGCGAGTCGGGCGTGTGGTTCCGCGTGCAACGGGAGGCCTGGAACGAAGGCGCCAGCTTCGGCCTCACCGCCGTGCGCAGCGTCGGCGAGTTCCTCACGCACCCGTTCGACTCGGCGGTGAACGTCATCACCACCCTGTCGGTCATCGCCATCGTCGTGATGCTCGCCGCCATGTGGAAGGCGCGCCTGCCCGCGCCCGTGGTCGCCTACACCCTCGTCATCGTCGGGCTCATGCTGGTCACGGCCACGGTGACGGCCCGGCCGCGGTTCCTCATCACGGCGTTCCCCCTGCTCATCGCCGTGGCTGCGATCTGGCCGGACGAGGACCGCGACTGGTGGGGGATGCTGCTCGCGCTGTGCGGTGCGGGGCTCGTGGGCGTCGTCGTCACCTACGGTCTGTTCGCGGCCATCCCGTGACCGCTGCGGCCGGCCGCGGCGGACGCGCCTGGGTCGGGCCGATCGGGCTGCTGGCGGCGCTGGCCTACGTCCCGGCGCTGCTCACGGCCCGTGGCGTCGTGGCGGCGGACACGAAGCAGTACCTGTACCTCGACCCCGGGCGCTACCTGCGCGGCGCCGCGTCGCTGTGGGACCCGGACCAGTTCGGCGGCTGGGTCACCCACCAGACCATTGGCTACCTCTGGCCGATGGGTCCGTTCCACTGGCTGCTCGACACCCTCGGCGTGCCGACGTGGGCCGCCCAGCGGTTGTGGCTCGGGACGGTCCTGGTGCTCGGCGGCACCGGCGTGTGGTGGTGCTGTCGCGTCCTCGGGCTGAACCGGGCCGGCGCGACGGCCGGCGCGGTCCTCTACCAGCTGTCCCCCTACGTGCTGCTCTACGCACCCCGCACCTCCGTGCTGCTGCTCCCCTGGGCCGGGCTCGGGTGGCTGGTCGGCCTCACCGTGCTCGCGGCCCGTCGTGGTGGCTGGCGCTACCCGGCGGGGATGGCGCTCGTCGTCGCCACCATCGCGGGCACGAACGCCACCGCGGTGGTCCTGGTCGGTCTCGGGCCGGTCCTGTGGCTCGCGTGGGCGGTCTGGGGGTCGCGGGAGGTCTCGTGGCGCCGGGCGCTGGGTGCCGCCGCTCGGATCGCGCTGCTCTCGCTCGGCACCTGCGCGGCGTGGATCGTCGCCATCGTCGTGCAAGCTCGATTCGGCGCGGACGTGCTGGCCTACAGCGAGACCGTGGAGGCGGTCAGCAGCACGTCGCTCGCGTCAGAGGTGCTGCGCGGACTCGGCTACTGGTTGTTCTACGGCGGGGACGTGACCGGCGCCTGGAACAGCGCCAGTGATCCGTACCTGTCCAGCCCGGCGCTGATCGGGCTCGGCTTCGGTCTGGTGCTGCTGGCCGTCGGCGCCGCAGTGGCGGTGCGGTGGAGCCAGCGGGGCTTCGTCGCCCTGCTGCTGCTCGTCGGCACCGTGGTGAGCGTCGGTGCCCACCCCTTGGCCGACCCGACGCTGTACGGGCGCCTCCTCTCGGAGTCCTCCCGCAACACCCTGGTCCTCGCGTTGCGCAGCAGCACCCGGGCCCTCCCCCTCGTGCTCCTCGCGCTCAGCCTCGCCATCGCCGCCGGCATCACCGCGCTCGGCGCACGGTTGCCCTCGACGTCCGTGCTGGCCGCGGCCGTCGTCGTGGTGCTGGCCGGACTGAACCTGCCGGCCCTCTGGACGGGCACCTACGTCGACACCCTCCAGCGGCGGCCCGAGGACCTGCCCGCGTGGTGGCCCGAGCTGGCTGCCGAGATCGAGAGCCTGCCGCCCGGCACGCGCGTCCTGGAGCTGCCCGGCGCCGAGTTCGCGGCGTACCGCTGGGGCACCACGAACGACGCCGTCCTGCCCGGCCTGACGGCGCGGTCCACGCTCACCCGTGACCTGCTCCCCCTCGGTAGCCCGGCCCTGATGGACCTGCTGCTGGCGCTCGACGATCGGTTCCAGACCGGCACGGTCGAAGGCCCCGAGCTCGCAGCGGTCGCTCGGCTGTTGGGCGTCGGTGCGATCGTCGTACGGGGCGACAGCGCGTTCGAGCGGTTTCGCACGCCGCGTCCCGAGCCCACCGAGGCGCTCTATGACGGGCAGCCCACCGGCCTCGGCGCGCCCCGCCCGATCGGACCCCCACAACCCAACCTGGCCGCGGTCGCCGGGCTGGACGAGGCCGCCCTGGCCGACGCGCGGGTGGGGTCGCCGGTGGCGCCGGTCCTGCTCGTCGCCGTCGACGCTCCACGGCCGATCGTGCGGACGGCTTCCCCGCTGGCGCCGGTGGTCGTGGCGGGTGACGGCGAAGGCATCGTGGCCGCCGCCGCCGCCGGGCTGGTGGACGGCCGGCGGCCGGTGCTCGCCGCGCCAGGGTTGGGGGCCGACGAGCTGCGCCAAGCCGTCGCGGAGCCGGGTGCCTCGCTGGTCGTCACCGACTCGAACCGCGTCCGGGCCAGGCAGTGGCGAGGCTCGCAGGACACCACGGGCTTCACCGAAGATGGCTGGGGAGGTGTGCTGCGACCCGACGAGGCCGATGCCCGACTCCCGGTGTTCCCGTCGTCAGGACCGGCATCGTGGACTCGGGCCGAGCAACGTGGTGGGGCCACCATCCGCGCGACGGCCTACGGCGAGCCCAACGCCTACGTCCCCGAAGCCAGGCCCTACCGGGCGCTCGACGGTGATCCGGCGACGGCGTGGACGGTGGGCCGGCGGGGCGAGGTGCTGGGCGAGCGGTTGCGGGCCGATCTCGAGTCCGCTCGGGACCTCGGCGAGCTGACGATCGTGCAGCCGCTCGGCCCGGGTGCCAACCGATGGATCACCTCCGTGATCGTGAGGACCGATCAGGGATCGGCCCAGGTCGCCCTGGACGAGACGTCGCGCACCGCGGCCGGACAACGAGTGGTGTTGCCGGGGTCGGTGGCCGGGACGACCGGGTTCGTCGAGCTCGAGGTGGCGGCGACGAACGTCGGTCGGCGGGCGAGCTACGCAGGGGTCGGTCCGGTCGGGATTGCCGAGCTGGACCTCGGCGATGTGGTCTTGGACGAGGTGGTCGTGCTGCCGACGGACCTCCTCGATGGCGCCGGAGCCGGGACGATCGACCGCGAGCTGGCGTTCGTGCTCACCAGGCTGCGCCACGATCCACTCGACCGCTGGCGCGACGACGAGGAGCCGGCCATGGTGCGAGAGCTGGACCTGGCGACGGACCGGCAGCTCGCCGTGGCCGGGACGGCTCGGCTGTCGGCGCGGGCGCCCGATGCCGTCCTCGACGCGCTCGTGCAGGAGGGTTCGCCCGTGGTGCGGGTGACTGCGTCCTCCCGCCTGGCCGGGAGCCCGGCGTCTTGGGGGCGGGCGGCCGTCGACGGTGACCCCACGACGGCCTGGACGACGGCGTTCGGCGTGACCGACGGCGCTGCCCTCTCGCTCGACTTCGCGGCACCAGTCGAGATCACGGGCCTCGACCTGCGCGTGGTGAACGACGGGCAGCACTCCGTGCCGACCCAGCTCGTCGTGCGCAACGGGGCCGGCGACAGCCGCACCGTGGACGTTGCCGCGCCGACGCATGCGGTCGGCACGGTGCCGCCTGTGGTGCCGGTGTCGTTCCCGGCGCTCGCTGGTACGGATCTGACGGTCACGGTGACGGCCTCGACGCCTCGCACGACCGTCGATCGGCGCTACGGCGACGTCGTGGTGCTGCCCGTGGCCATCGCCGAGCTGGGGTTGGGTGCGGGGGTCGGCGGTGGTCTTGTTGCGCCCGTCCCGCCCCGGTTCGACTCGGGCTGCCGCACCGACCTGCTCCAGGTCGACGGGATGGGCCGGGGGATCCGGGTGCAGGGGACCACGGCGGACCTCCTGGCTCGCGGGGCGCTGGCGATCGAGTGGTGCGACGCCGATGCTGCCTCGCTCGACCTGGCCGCCGGAACGCACTCGCTGCGCACCACGGCCGGCCTGGTCTCGGGTCTCGACCTCGACCGGGTGGTGCTCCGCTCGGCGGCGGGTGGGGGGCCGTCGGTGGCGGGCTCGGTCGTGGGCCCGGTGCCGCCGTCGCCTTCAGTGATCGTGGAGAGCAGCGGCCGCACCGAGGTGAGCGGGAGGGTCGAGGGCGGAGGCGGGGCGTTCTGGCTGATCCTCGGCCAGGGCTACAACGAGGGGTGGCGGGCCAGCGTGGACGGGCGGGATCTCGGGGATCCGCAG
>CAZTVJ010000127.1:0-1527 GCA_964616935.1 uncultured Acidimicrobiales bacterium
GGGTTGCTCGATGGAGCCGAACATGATCGTGACGTTGGAACGCAGGCCGACGCCGTGCGCAGTGCGATGTGCATCCAGCCACTCGTCGGTGGTCACCTTGTCCGAGCAGAGCACGGCGCGGATCTCGTCGTCGAGGATCTCTGCCGCTGTCCCTGGCAGGCTGCGCAGCCCGGCGTCCATCAGCCGGCGCAGGTAGTCGGCGAGCGGTTCGCCGAGGCGCTTGGCACCTTCGGTCACCTCCAGCGCGGTGAAGCCGTGGACGTGGATGTCAGGCGCCGCCTCCTTCACCGCCCGGGTGACGTGGAGGTAGTAGTCACCGTCGAAGTCCGGGTGGATGCCGCCCTGCAGGCACACCTCGGTAGCGCCGAGGTCGGCGGCTTCGCGCACCCGCCCGGCGATGTCGTCGAGCGTGAGCAGGTAGGGCGTGCCGCGCAGGTTCAGCGACAGCGGACCCTTGGAGAACCCGCAGAACCGGCACTTGAACGTGCAGACGTTCGTGTAGTTGATGTTGCGGTTGCGCACCCAGGTGACGGTGTCGCCCACCGCCTCGTGGCGCAGCTCGTCGGCCAGCTCGGCCACAGCCCCGACCTCGGGCCCCCTTGCAGAGAACAGCGTGACCAGCTCGTCGATGCCCGGCTCCTGGCCGAGCGACACGCCCTCCAGCACCTCGGCCACGGCGCCCCCGGCGCGAGGCGTGGCCGGAAGGATGTGCGGTGGCGCCTGGTCGGCGCCGGAGTACCACGCCGTCGACCGGTGCCCGACCAGGACGAACTCGGCGCCGTCCCCCACGGTGTCGGCCGCGCTGATCTTCTCGGGCCACACCTCGCCCGGGTCGTCACGGCCGAGCCCTTCGGCGTCGCTGCGGTCCATGACGGCGAAGTGGAGCGCCGGGTCCAGCCAACGGGTCGGTTCCAGGACGTAGGCCGGGTAGGCGGTCAGCCGGGGGGCGAGCACGAAGCCTCGCTCCTCGGTGACCTCCCGGAGCCGGTCGAGGGCGGGCCAGGGGCGCTCGGGGTTCACGTGGTCGGCCGTGACGGGCGAGACGCCACCCCAGTCGTCGATGCCGGCATCGAGGAGGACGCCGAAGTCGTCGGACAGGTGCGGTGGGGCCTGAAGGTGGATGTCGGCCGGCAGCACCAGGCGCGCGGCCGCAATGGACCACAGGAACTCCTCGGGCGGGCACGCGACGGCGTGTTGCATCGCGGTGCGAAGCTTCGGCAGGAAGTTCTGGACGATCACCTCCTGCACGTGTCCGTGGCGCCGGTGTGATGCGGCGATCGCCTGGAGGGCCTCGAGGCGGTCCTCACGGCTCTCACCGATGCCCACGAGGATGCCGGTGGTGAACGGGATGGACAGCTCGCCAGCGGCCTCCAGCGTGGCGAGGCGCCGGGCGGGCTCCTTGTCGGGCGCGCCACGGTGGCAGGCGAGGTTCGGGTTGAGCGACTCGATCATCATCCCCTGGCTGGGGGCGACCGGGCGCAGGAGCGCCAGCTCGTCGGTGTGGAGGGCGCCGGCGTTGGCGTGGGG
>CAZTVJ010000128.1:0-2845 GCA_964616935.1 uncultured Acidimicrobiales bacterium
TCGCCACGAGCACGATCCCGGCGTCGGGGGCTCGTGTGGACAGGCTGTCGGCGACCGCTTGGCGGGCTCGCTTTCCGAGTCCGCCGCGGAGCACCTGTGGTGTTTCGCCGAGGGTGGCAAGCCCGTCGACGATGGCGTCGATGTGATCGGTGCGCTGGGTGAGGACGAGGCAGGTTCGTCCGGCGGCGCAGGCGCGTTGGACGTCGTGGCAGATCTGCGCCGTGCGCCGGTGGTCTTCGACGATGACGGCGAACACCTGTTGGATGTGAGCTGCCTGGTCCTCGGTGGCCTCGGTCGCGGTGTGGTGGAGGACGAGCTCCCGGCGGACGAGCTCGGCGCCGTGGACGGCGGCGGGCTTGATCTCGTGGCGGGTGGGACCGCATTGGAAGCCGATGAGCGCTTCGAGCTTGTCGCGCCGGTACGGGGTCGCGGTGAGGCCCAACCATCGGCGCGTCCGAGCCGTCTGCATGCACGTCGAGAACGACACCGCCGGGAGGTGATGGCACTCGTCGGCCACGATCAGGCCATAGGAATCGAACAGCGATGCATCGTCGCGCCGGGCCAGGCTCTGGATCATGGCGATGTCGATCACGCCGGTGAGGCTGTCGCGACTCCCGCCGATCTGACCGACTTGTGAGGGATCGAGAGCCAGGTGGTCCACCAGCCGTGTCCGCCACTGGTCGACCAGTTCCCTGCGGTCGACGACTACCAGCGTGGGAACGTCGTGGTGGGCGATCACAGCACACGCCATGACGGTCTTGCCCGCCCCGGGCGGCGCGACGAGCACCCCGAGATCGTGCCGGACGAGGTCCTCGACGGCGGTGGCTTGTTGCGGACGGAGGGTGCCGATGAACCGCAGACCGATCGGAGGCGGTTCGGGGCGGTCGTCGACGATGTCGACGTGGCTGCCGAGCCCGACGAGCAGGCCTTCGACCTTGTCGGCGAGACCGCGGGGGAGGTAGAGCCACTCGAGGTCCTCGCCGTAGCAGCTGATGAACCGAGGCGTGTCCCAGGTCGAGAACCGCATCCGCTGCTTCTCGTAGAATGCCGGGTTGGCGATCGATCCCAGGTGCTTCAACGCGGCGACCACCGCCGGCGGCAGCCCGGCTCGCTCGATCGACAACATCGCGCCGAGCCGGGCTCGGATCACGGCCGGCGGTGGTGGGCCACCGGCCTTGGCCAGCTCGGCCAGGGACAGGGTTGGCCCCGCGACAACGGGTCGAAGCGAGTCCGCCAGGGCCGCCACCGCGTCGGGTGACAGGCGAGCGACCGACGACAAGAAGGCCCACTGGTCCGGCCACGGCTCCATCGTGGTCGGATCGATGAACAGTGTGGTGCCCCGCCTGGCGCAGCCGCCCTGCAGGGGCAGAGCGATCAGGTTGCCGAACCCCGCCTTCGGCATGAAGTCCTGCGACGGGAAGAACCGGTCGTAGCTGGTGAGATCGAGCTCGGCGCGCGTCGCCATCGCCTCCCGGAGCAGGGCGGCGCCCATCGCCCGCGCCACGGATGCCGCCACGTGACCGTCGAAGAACACCCACACGTGTGCGCCGTTGCCCGATCGCGATCGTTCCAGGGCTGCGGGCACGCCGTTGGCGTGGCAGGCATCGAGGTAGGCCAGCGCGTCCAGCGCCCACGAACCCTTGTCGAAGTCGCAGACGACCAGAGCACAGGTGTCGCCCGGCAGCAGCGGGTAGATCCCCACGGTGAGCGCGCCGCGGAGATGACCGAGGAACACGTCGTCGTTCAACCTCAGATGGTCCTTGGCCGACCGACGTTTCGACCATCCGCCCCGCGTCGCTGGTGACCAGCCCGATTTGCCTGTCGAGGCGTTCTCCCAGCGGGTCGCGTAGACATCGGTCCGGGCACCGAACAGCGATCGCAGCAGCGCCAGCTTCTCGGCGTCGCTCGCCGATGCGTCAAGGACCAACCGCTGGGATGGTTCGTTCAGCAGGGTCGGCGTCCAGGCCACTTCATGGCCACGGCCCGTGCGGGCGTCGAGACCGAGCACACCGCGCAACCGGGCGTTCTCCTCGCGCAGCGCGGCGACGTCCCGGGCGAGTCGCTCGTAACTGACCTCGTGCTCACCTTCGGCGCCGGTCATGAGCGTCTCCGCTGCGAGCTCAGGCGAGCCCGGTCCAGTCGGACCGGTGCCGGTGGCACGAGCCATCTGGGAGGTCGAGCTCGAGCGCAGCGACCGCGACCGCGTTGAAGCGCTCCGGGCCAGCCGACAGAACGTGGGTCAACACCGCCGAGCGCCCATCTCTCCCGAGCACCCCCAGCGCACTCTGCGGCTTACGGCGCCGGGACCGGCCGCTCGGGCTTCGTTGGCGGCGCCCATCACTCGAATCTACGGCGCCGGTACCGCCGGGGCGCGCCCAGCACCTCGCCGAGCCGTTGCGGTTATTGCACTTGATGGCTAAGGTAGTGGCCGTGGCAGCGACCGCGGAAATCCGCCCCGGGTCGGTTCGTGCGCGTGATCTGGCCGTCATCGAACGGGCCCTGGCCCGCACGGCCACACCGGCCGAGCACGGTCCTCACTTGGTCGACGCCGACGGCACCCCGGTCGAGGTGCCCGACGCCATCCTCGACATGTTGAGGGTGATGGTGCACCACCTGAGGGCCGGCCACGGTGTGTCGGTGGTGCCGCTACAGGCCGAGCTCACCACCGTCGAAGCGGCCGACCTGCTCAACGTCAGCCGACCACATCTCATCAAGCAGCTCGAGTCGGGAGCGATCCCGTTCCGGATGGTCGGCACCCATCGACGGGTCCGACTGGTCGACGTCCTCGCCTACCGGGATCGTCACGACGCACAGGCCCGTGAAGCTCTCGACGAGCTCACCCGCC
>CAZTVJ010000129.1:0-7188 GCA_964616935.1 uncultured Acidimicrobiales bacterium
GACGAAGTACGTCGGCACGAAACGCTTTGGCTTGGAGGGTGCGGAGGCGGCCATCCCCATCCTCGATCAAATCCTCTCGATGGCGGCCGACGAGGGACTCGACTCGGCAGCGATCGGCATGGCCCACCGCGGTCGTCTCAGCGTGCTCGCCAATGTGATCGGCAAGAGCTACGACCAGATCTTCAAGGAGTTCGAGGGCTACGTCGATCCCACCTCCGTGCAGGGCTCAGGCGATGTGAAGTACCACCTCGGGGCGACGGGCAAGTACGTGAGCCGTGGCGGCGCAGACATCAAGGTGGAGCTGGCGGCCAACCCGTCCCACCTGGAGGCGGTCGACCCGGTGGTCCTCGGCATGGTGCGGGGAGAGCAGGACACGATCGACCAGCCCAACACCTTCACGGTGCTGGCGGTGCTCATCCACGGCGATGCCGCGTTCGCCGGTCAGGGCGTGGTAGCGGAGTGCCTCAACATGAGCGACATCAGTGGCTACCGCGTCGGCGGCACGATCCACGTCGTGGTCAACAACCAGCTGGGCTTCACGACGGCGCCCGAGTACGCCCGGTCGTCGCTGTACGCCACGGACGTGGCCAAGATGATCCAGGCCCCCATCTTCCACGTGAACGGCGACGACCCCGAAGCGTGCGTCCGCGTTGCGCGTCTCGCCTACGACTACCGCCAGCGCTTCCACAAGGACGTCGTCATCGACCTCGTCTGCTACCGGCGGCACGGGCACAACGAGGGCGACGACCCCAGCTACACGCAGCCCCTCATGTACCGGGCCATCGAGAACCATCGCAGCGTCCGCAAGGTGTTCACCGAGGCGCTGGTGAAGCGGGGCGACATCACCATCGAAGCGGCTGAGGCGGCGCTCGACGACTTCCAGCACCGCCTCCAGCAGGCCCTCGACGAGACCCGTCAAGCTGCTCCGGTGCCCGTGGTGGCGCCCAAGCCGCCCGCGCCGGCCGGGGTGCTGCCCCATGTGGTCACGGGAGTCGAGCGGGCCACGCTGGACCGCATCTTCGACCACTTCACCGCCTACCCCGAGGGCTTCACACCCCACCCGAAGCTGGCCCGCCAGTTCGAGGCGCGCTCGAAGCTCTACCACGAGCAGGGTCTCGTCGAGTGGGCCACAGCGGAGCTGCTCGCGTTCGGTTCGCTCGTGCTGGAGGGCACCCCCGTCCGGCTCGCTGGTGAGGACAGCCGGCGCGGCACCTTCAGCCAGCGCCACGCCAGCCTGGTGGACTACGAGACCGGAGCGACGTGGGTGCCCATCGCCACCCTCGACGGCAAGCGGGCCAAGTTCTGGGTCTACGACTCGCTGCTCTCCGAGTACGCAGCCCTCGGCTTCGAGTACGGCTACTCCGTCGCCGACAAGGACACCCTCGTCCTGTGGGAGGGTCAGTTCGGCGACTTCATGAACGGCGCCCAGATCATCATCGACCAGTTCCTGGTAGCCGCCGAGGACAAGTGGGATCAGACGAGCGGGCTGACGCTGCTCCTGCCCCATGGCTACGAGGGCCAGGGCCCCGAGCACTCGTCGGCGCGCATCGAGCGGTTCCTCACGCTCTGCGCGGAGGACAACATCCAGGTCTGCAACGCCACCACCGCGGCGCAGTACTTCCACGTCCTGCGGCGCCAGATGCGGCGTGAGGTGCGCAAGCCGCTCGTGCTGTTCACGCCGAAGAGCTACCTGCGTCGGCCCGAGAGCCGCTCACCGATCGAGGCGCTCGCCACCGGCTCCTTCCACGAGGTGCTCGACGACCCCGGCGTCACCGATCCTGCGGTCGTGCGGCGGCTGGTGTTCTGCTCGGGCAAGGTGGCGTGGGACGCGATCGCCCGTCGTGACCAGATCACGGCCCCGGTCGCTGTCATCCGGGTCGAGCAGCTGTTCCCGTTCCCGCAGGAGCAGATGCTGGCGGTGCTCGAGCGCTACCCGAACGCCAAGGACCTGGTCTGGCTGCAGGAGGAGCCCGAGAACATGGGCCCGTGGAACTTCATGTTCCATCGCGCCCACCAGGTCCGCGAGGCCGGGTACTCCCTGCGCCACGTCGCCCGTGTCGAGTCCGGCAGCCCCGCCACAGGCTCATCGAAGATCCACGAGCAGGAGCAGCAGGAGCTGCTCGACGAGGTGTACGCCGGGCTCTGAGGGCTACGAGGCCGGGTGGCCGTTGCGCAGGGCGATGCCGACGACCTGCTCGAGCTCCGCCAAAGCCTGGTCGGGGTCGACGACCTTGATGGTGGTCATGCCCATGGCGCGTGCGGGCTTCAGGTTCACGCCGAGGTCGTCCAGGAACACGCACTCGCTCGCCTCGACCGCCAACCGATCGCAGGCCAGCTCGTAGATGCGTGGCTCCGGCTTGCGCACCCCGATCTTGCTGGACTCCAGCACCACGTCGAACATCGCCATGATCGATGCGATCTGCGCCTGACGGGCGGCATCCCCGAAGCCGCTGCCGTTGCCGTCACCGTGGGCGAGGTTGTTGGTGAGGCATGCTTGCGCGAAGCGCTCGCCGCAGCGGCGGAGGGCCTCGACCATCTCCGGCCGTACGGACCCGGACAGCAGCTCGACGACGTGCTTGCCGCTCAGCTCCCCGCCGAGGGCGCGGGCCTCGGCCTCGAAGGCGAAGCAGAACTGCTCCACGGTGATCTCGTTTCGCTCCATGCGGGCCCAGGCGTTGTCGTCCTGGTCGGTGGCGTTCACCGTGCGTATGAAGCCCTCCGGCAGGCCGAGCTGGCGTTCGTATGCCGCGAACGCGTCGAACGGGCTGGACAGGATGACACCACCGAAGTCCCACAGCACGGCCCGGATCACGGGGGCGCATCGTACGGGGGACGGTGGGCCATGACGCACTTCGCGCCCCGCGGGTGGTTGACTGGCGCCCGTCATGCACAGACACGTCGTCGTCGACGGCTCGAACATCGCCACCGAAGGTCGGGCCATGCCCAGCCTCCGCCAGCTGAACGAGGCCGTCCTAGCCTTCCTCGAGGATTACCCGAACGACACCATCACGGTCGTCGTCGATGCCACGTTCGGGCATCGCATCGACCCCCGGGAGGTGCCGGAGTTCGATGCCGCCGTCGAGAACAACGAGCTGGTCTCGCCCCCGGCTGGCGCCATCGGCCGGGGTGACGCCTTCGTCCTCACCATCGCCAACAAGGCCAACGCCACCATCTTGTCGAACGACTCCTTCCAGGAGTTTCACGCCGACTTCCCGTGGCTGTTCGACGAGAGCCGGCTCATCGGAGGCAAGCCCGTTCCCAACGTCGGCTGGGTGTTCGTGAACCGAGCGCCCGTTCGCGGACCCATCAGCCGCCGGGCCACTCGCGGCGTGAAGAAGGTCGGCGGTCGGGTCCCGGCCAAGGTGGCAGGCAGCAAGCCGAGCAAGCTGGCCATGGAGCCCATGCCCGCGCCCAAGGTGCCGCCGCCCGCCCGCCGGCGCAGCACGAAGGCCGACGGCGCGGTGTCCGCCGCGGCAGGGCAACCCTCCAACGCCACCGGGCGTCGACGCCGGTCGGGCGCGGCAGAGGCGACAGCACCGGCAGCCAGGGTGGACGCGCCGACCGCCGCGAAGCAGGCCGCCATCAACGATCTCCTGCCCTTTCTCGACTTCGTCGAGCGCCATCAGGTGGGCTCCATCGTCGAGGCGACGATCGAGTCCTACTCGTCGCACGGTGCCTACGCCACCGTCGATGGGGTTCGCTGCTACCTTCCGCTCCGCTTCCTCGCCGAGCCCGCGCCGCGCAGCGCTCGCGATGTCGTCGGTCTCGGCGAGCAGCACCCCTTCGTCGTGGTGAGCTTCAACCCGGCGCGGCGCGGCATCGACGTGGCGGTGCCCGGCATGCAGCCGCTCGAGGTCGTGCTCCAGGCGCCGGCCGACAAGCCAGCGCGCAGGGCGGCCAAGGCACGCAAGAAGCCGTCGACCGCGATCGATCCGGCCGCGACGGCGCCGCTCACCGACGAGCCCGTCCGCGTGGCGAAGAAGGCGGCGCCGAAGGCCGCGAGGACCCGCAAGAAGACGGCAGCCGTGGCGGTGCCGATCGAGCCCGTTGCCCAGCCCGTTGCCAAGAAGGCGAGCCGGTCGCGCAAGAAGTCGGCCGCGCCCGAGGTGACCGAGCTGGCGCCGAAGGTGGCGCCGGCGAAGGCGTCGGCGAGTCGGCCGGACGCGCCCGCGAAGAAGGCGCCGAGGAAGAAGGCGCCCGGGAAGGACGGGATGGCACCCACCGAGCCTCCGGCCACGAAGGCCACGAAGGCCACGAAGGCCACGAAGGCCACGAAGGCTCCGGCGAAGCGGGCCAGCCGCGCTCCCAAGAAGGCCGCGGACGAGGCCCAGCGCCAGCCCTGACAGCGGCCGAACTAGGTTCGGGCGACGTGCGCTTCGCGACCTGGAACGTCAACTCCCTGAAGGCCCGCATGCCGCGAGTGGAGGCGTGGCTGGCCGATGTCGCCCCCGACGTCGTGTGCCTCCAGGAGACGAAGCTCTCCGACGCCGCGTTCCCGCACCTCGCCTTCGCCGGTCTCGGCTACGAGAGCGCGCATCACGGCCAGGGGCAGTGGAACGGCGTGGCCATCTTGTCCAAGGTCGGCCTGGAGGATCCATTGCCGGGGTTCGGGGATGGTGGCCACCCGGATCCGGATGCACGCATCCTGTGGGCTACGTGCGACGGCGTTCGGTTCGCGAGCGTCTACGTGCCGAACGGTCGGGCGGTCGATCACGAGCACTACCACTACAAGCTGGCGTGGCTGGCCCGGCTGCGGGCCGACCTGGAGGCGAACGCCCGCCCCGATCGGTCGATCGTCGTGTGCGGCGACTTCAACGTGGCCCCCGAGGACCGCGATGTGTGGGACATCACGGCGTTCGCCGACTCCACCCATGTCACGGTGCCAGAGCGCGAGGCGGTGGCGGCGGTGGAGGCGTGGGGGCTCACCGATCTCATCCGCCACTGCTGGCCCGACGACGACCGGCTGTACACGTACTGGGACTACCGGGCCGGCGACTTCCACCAGGGTCGAGGCATGCGGATCGATCTCGTCCTCGGCTCGCCTCCCGTCGTCGAGCGCCTCGAGTGGTGTGTGGTCGACCGCAACGCCCGCAAGGGAACCCAGCCGTCCGATCACGCACCGGTCGTCGTCGATCTGCGCGGATCCGGCCGTGGCTGACTTCCCGCCCGACCACCCCTTCAGCGGACCGGGCGCAGCGGAGCGTCTGGCCCAAGCGCTCACCGGCGGCGGACCGTCCTCGCCCCGCCGCCAGGCGATGGCCGCCCTGGCCGACGCCACCCGCCAACTGATCCAAGAGCTGATGTCGACCGGCGCCAGCGACGGGGAGCTGACCCAAGCGAGCGGGCTCGTCGCCGAGGCGGGCGCGTTGCTCCGGGGCGGGCCCCACGGCCGGCCGTACGAAGGCTTCGCCGAGTCCTCGATGGCGGGCGACACCCGCAGCTTCATCGACTTCAGCCCGGTGGCCGGCCCGTCCAACCCGCTGGCGCCGCCCCTGTCGTTCGATGTCGACGAGGACGTCGTCATCGCCCGGGGTGTCTTCGGCGACGCGTACGAGGGTCCGCCGGGCTGCGTGCACGGCGGGTTCATCGCCGCCGCCTTCGACGAGGTGCTTGGCTTCACCCAGTCGCTCACGGGTCGCCCCGGCATGACGGGCTTGCTGTCCGTCCGCTATCGCAAGCCCACGCCGCTGCACCACGAGCTCCGTTTCGAGGGCCGAGTCGACCGGGTCGACGGCCGCAAGATCCACACGGTCGCCACCTTGCATGCCGGCGATCTCCTCACCGCCGAAGCCGACGCGCTCTTCATCTCGGTCGACCCTGCCGTGTTCGCCAACCTGATGGCGACACGGGGCCGGACGTCACCGCCATGACGGGCGCCGCCCCGCTGGTCGCGGGCGACAGCCACTACGAGCCGACGGTGGCGAGCAGCGGGAGCAAGCGGGGCGCAAGGCGGCGGGCGGCGATGGGCCCGAGGACGGCAGCCAGCTCGTCCTGGCTGGCGGGGCGGGCCGCAGCGAGCGCGGCAAGGTCATCGTCGCTGCACACGGCGTGCTCGGGGACGTCGGCCGCCAGTGCGGCCGCAGCCCTCCAGCGCTGCAGGGCCATCAGGGTCTGGTCGCGGACGGGGAGGGTGGCGCCGAGCAACGCGGCGGGCGGCGCCGCGGCCGGGTCCGGGGTGGCTCCCGCGAGGATGGCATCCAGCAACGGCGACGGTCGCCGCTGGCGGCGTGGTCCGGTGCCGCGCTCCTTGGCCCAGGTGACGTGCAGCTCCTGCTCGGCCCGAGTGAGCGCGACGTAGAGCAGGCGGACCTCCTCGGCTCGGGCCTCCACGCTCACGGCCGATCCGTGCGGCACGAGGCCCGCCTCGACCCCGGCCACGATGACCAGGCGCCACTCCAGACCCTTGCCGGCATGGAAGGTGAGCACGTCGACGGCGTCCGCTCGGTCGGCGTCGTCGGCGCCGCCCGCCACCAGCCAGGCTCGAAAGCCTGCGACCGTCGCGGCGGGGGTCAGTGCGAGCAGCTCGTGGGCCAAGGAGCACAGCTGCCGCAGGCCCGGCGGGTCCGGATCGCCGTCGTCGCGTGCAGTGTCCGTGGCTTGCTCGAGGTCGTCCACGAACGTTGCGAGGGGCTCCGCGGGAGCAGCCGCTCGCAGGGTGTCTCGCACGGCAGGGAGCTCGAGGAGTGGCCGGTCGTTGCGGACTCGGCAGGGGATCGACGCTGCAGCAAGAGCACGTTCGATGGCGGCGACCTGGGCGTGGGTGCGCACCAGCACCGCGCAGGCCGCCCACCGCCGCCCTGGTCGGTGGTCGTGCAGGAGCCGGGCGATGCCCGTCGCTTCCTCCTCACCGGTAGCGAAGGCGTGGACGATGGGCCGCGGCCCGTCTGGGCGAACCGCTTCGGGCAGGCGCTCTCCGATGCTGGCGTCCACGTCCGGCCCGGTCCCGGCGCGCAGCACGGCCTGGGCGGTCGCCACGACCTGGGGCGTGGACCGGTAGGTGCGGCCCAGGCGCACGACGGCGGCGCCACCGACGAGGTCGGCGAAGCGCGTCAGCAGCGACGGATCGGCGCCGTTCCATCCGTAGATGGCCTGGTTCGGGTCGCCGACCACGCACAGATCGGGTCGGTCCCCTCGCCACGTCTCGAGCAGCTGGAACTGGAGCGGGTTCACGTCCTGGAACTCGTCGAC
>CAZTVJ010000130.1:0-1847 GCA_964616935.1 uncultured Acidimicrobiales bacterium
GGGGCAGCACGGCCGACAACGAGATGGGCGCGCCCTTCGTGTACAGCTTGAGGCGCAGGTCCTCCGGCCCCGCCTCCACCGGACGGAACAAGGCCGTGGCGATGCTGTCGCTGCCTTCGAGCGAGGCGAGGCGGCGCACGTCGTGCACGGCGGCCTTCGGGCTGTAGTGCTCGCGGTACGACGCCGGGAAGGCCTCACCGAAGTGGCCGAGCGCGCGCAGCCCGTCGGTCTCACCCTCGGCCGTCACCAGCGCGTCGCGGAGGTCGTCGATCCACCATCGGCTGACGGCGGCGAGCCGCCGCTCTACGTCGGCAGGGTCCACCTGGCGGGGTGCGCTGGGACCGGTCGAGACCAGGAAGTGGACGCGGGCCAGCACGCTCTCGGAGAACAGCGTCGTGTGCTCGGCGCTCACCCCGCCGTAGACCTGCAGCAGCACCTGCTCCATCTTGGCGACGACGTTGGCGCTGTAGCGCTCGCGGGGCACGTACACGAGCGCCGACACGAACCGCCCGTACGAGTCGCGCCGGGCGAACAGCCGGACCTGCTTGCGCTCCTGCAGGTTCAAGATGCCGGTGGAGATCTCGAACAGATCGTCCACCGAGATCTGGAACAGGTCGTCGCGCGGGAACGTCTCCAGGATGTTCCACAGCTCTCGACCGTCATGGCTGTCGGGCGGCAGGCCCGCCCGATCGAGGACCATGTCGATCTTGCGGCGCAGGAACGGGATGTCGGTGGCGCTGGCCCGGTAGGCCAGTGCGGCGTAGAGGCCGACGACGTGGCGCTCGCCGACGACCCGACCGATCTCGTCGAACACCTTGATGCCCACGTACTCCAGGTGATCGGGCCGGTGGATGGTGCTGCGCGAGTTCGCCTTCGTCACGACCAGCAGGTTCGGTTCGTGGATGCGGACCCGGACCTCCTCGGGGAGGTCGGCCAGGCGGCGCTCCTTGGGCGCACGGCGCTCGTCGCGCAGCACGCCGAGACCGACGCCCGGCACGCAGGCCAGCACCTCCACGCCGTCGCTGGCCGCGAGCGCGTACTCGCGGTAGCCGAGGAACGTGAAGTGGTCGTCGGCCAGCCATCGCAGCAGCTCCTGGGCTGCTTCGCGCTCATCGGCGGGCACGTCGACCGGACCATGTCCGAGCCCATCGGCCATCTCCGTCGCGATGTCGCGCATCCGGGGCCAGTCCTCCACGGCCAGCCGCACGTCCTCGAGCACGTCGAGCAGCTCCTCGCGCACCGCGACCGCCAGCTCGGGCTCGGCTTGGCGATCGACCTCGAGGTGGATCCACGACTCCCGACCATCACCGCCGACGCCGAGGAGCTGGCCCTCGGTGGTGCGCTCCACCTCGAGCACGGGATGCACCACCAGGTAGATGCCCCAGCCATGGCGGTGGAGCGCCATCGTGACCGAATCGACCAGGAAGGGCTTGTCGTCGATGACCAGCTCGACCACGGTATGGCGGCTCTCCCACCCGTCCACCTCGATGTCGGGGTTGTAGATGCGCAGATCGGGCGGGTCATCGGGCCGCCGCTGAGCACCCGTATGCCAGTGGGCCAGCGCCGCGCCGTAGAGATCGGCCGGGTCGCGGGCGGCGAGGTCCTCCGGAGCGACCCGCCCGTAGTACCGGCGGACGAAGGCGGCGACCTGCGAGGCGTGCTCGCCTTCGAGGCGCTCCAAGGCGAGCTCGGCGGCTCGGTCCACCACGTCGTGGTGCGTGTCCGACCCCCGCATGGCCATCGGTGCGTATCCCTCGCTCCTCCCCACGCCGTTGTGGGGACTCGGTGGGCGGCCAGGTACAGCCAGCCGTCAGGATCGTACCGCCGTCACCCGGCCCGAGGCGCCG
>CAZTVJ010000131.1:0-2270 GCA_964616935.1 uncultured Acidimicrobiales bacterium
CATGGGCCTCGTCAACCACTACTACAACGAGCGGGCCAAGGTGGAGGACCCGTCCGTCAAGAGCGAGAACCACGCCTTCGCGGCCGGCGACCTCGGCAACCTCATCCTCGTCACCGGCGCGGCGGTGCTCCGTTCCTCCGACAACCAGGACGCTGCGCAGCGCCTCGTCGACTTCCTGCTGTCGAAGCAGGCGCAGGAGTACTTCGCGCAGGAGACCTTCGAGTATCCCCTCGCCGCGGGCGTGGCCCCTGCCGTCGACCTACCGCCGTTGTCGTCGATCCAGGCCCCGCAAGAAGACCTGAGCACCTTTGGTGATCTGGCCGCCACCGCCAAGCTGATCGACCAGAGCGGCCTCGCCAGTGGCTGACCTCGCCATCGCCGAGCCCGGCACGAGGCCGGTCGAGGAGATGGGCACACCCGCCCCGGAGCGGGGTGCTCCGCTCGGGTTGGCCATCATCGGCCTGGCCATCGCGGCCGCCTTCGCGGCACCGCTCGCCTTCGTGGTCGTGCGCAACATCACCGAGAGCAGTGACCTCTGGGGGACGATCACCTCGGCGAGCACGCTCGAACCGCTCACCCGCTCGCTGGTGCTCGCCTTGGCGGTCACCATCACCACTGCCACCCTCGGCACGGTGCTGGCGTGGCTGACGATGCGCACCGACCTTCCCGGCCGGCGCGTGTGGCGGGTCGTCGTGGTGCTGCCGCTGGTGATCCCCAGCTACGTCGGGGCGTCGGCCCTGCTGGCCGGGCTCGCTCCCGGCGGCCTCCTGGAGACGCTGCTCGAACCGCTCGGCGTCGGCCGCCTGCCCGGGATCAGCGGCTTCTGGGGGGCGTGGCTGGTGCTCAGCCTGCTCACCTATCCCTACGTCTACCTCCCCGTCGCCGCCCGCCTCGGCGCCCAGAGCCCCAGCCTGGAAGAGAGCGCCCGCCTGCTCGGGCGACGCCCCTGGGCCGTGTTCCGCACCATCGTGCTCCCCCAGACCGGCTCGGCCATCGCGGCGGGATCGCTGCTGGTGGCCCTCTACACGGTGAGTGAGTTCGGCGCCGTGTCGATCATGCGCTACGACACCCTCACGCGGCGCATCTACGAGACGCGGTTGCTCGACCGGGCCACGTCGTTCGCCCTCGCCCTGGTGCTGGCCTTCGTCGCGATGGTCCTGGTGGTCGGCGAACGGGCTGCGTCGCGGGGCCTGGCCCGAACCGAGACCAGCCCCAGCAAGCAACCGCTGGTGTGGCCGCTGCGGGGTTGGCGGTGGCCGGCCGTCGCAGCGACGGCGTTCGTCACCGCCAACGCCATCCTCGGCCCCCTCGTGATCCTGGGATGGTGGGCCGTGCGCGCCGCCCGCAACGACCGCGGCGTCGGCGCGCTCGGGGCCAGCATCGGCGACCTCGGTTCGCCCCTCGTCAACACGGTGGTGCTGGGCGTGACCGCCGCGTTGATCACCGTGGCGGTCGTGCTCCCGGTGGCCTACCTCACGGCTCGCCACCGATCGAAGGCCGGCGGAGTGGCGAACGCGCTCGTCGTCGTGGGCTTCGCGCTCCCCGGGCTCGTCCTTGCACTCGCCCTGACCGCGTGGGTGCTGGACACCCCCGGCATCGACGCCTTCTACCAGACGCTCCCCGTGCTCCTCCTCGCGTACACCCTGCACTTCGGCGGCCAGGGCCTACGCGCCTCCCAGGTAGCGGTGTCGGGTGTACCCCGGCGCACGATCGACGCCGCCCGCCTCCTCGGCGCCGGGCGCGTGCGGCGCTTCAGCACGATCGAGGTGCCACTCATGCTGCCGGGCCTTGCCGCTGGCGCCGGCCTCGTGATGCTCTCGACGATGAAGGAGCTGCCGGCAACGCTCCTGCTAGCACCCACGGGCACCGAGACGCTGGCCACCCGGATCTGGCTGTCGACAGAATCGCTCTTCCTCGGCGAGGCCGGCATTGCGTCGCTGCTGCTCGTCGCCGCTTCGGGTGTCCTCACGTGGCTGCTCGTCGTGCGCCACCAGGGCCGCCTCGGCTGAGACGAACGAAGCGCAGCGGACGACGAGCCCGCCGAACTACTCGTGCAATTGCTCCGCCAGGTAGGGGACCTCGCCGAGGTGGGAGACGAGGCCGAGCTGCGTCTCCAGCCAGTCGGTGTGGTCTTCCTCGCTGACCAGGATGTCGGCGAGCAGCTCTCGGGTGGCGTTGTCGCCCACCTCGACGCAGAGGGCGATGCCGTCGTTCAGGCGCTTGATGGCCGCGTACTCCAGCTCCACGTCCACCTGGAACTGCCCGAGCAC
>CAZTVJ010000132.1:0-1599 GCA_964616935.1 uncultured Acidimicrobiales bacterium
CTCCGTGCACGCCGACCTGGCGGTGGCACTGCTCGACGTGACCGTCGCGCAGTTCTTCACGACGCTCAGCGGGGTGACGGCTTGGCCGTCGCGGACGATGGCGCTGGCCGGGATGCCGGCGCGGAGCTGGAACGACGTCGCGAAGCCGGCCGGCACCGTCCCGTAGTCGGCTCGGAGCTCGTCAGCGGTGGCTGGCGCCGTCGCCCGCCAACCCCCCGCGACCGAGGTGGTCGACAGGGCCTGGAAGGCACCTCCGATCGTGCGCCAGGTGAGCTGGGGGGCCGTCCCGGCGCCACTCAGGTTGGGTTGCCCGTCTTGCACCATCGACAGCGCAGGCGGAAGGTCGTCCACGATCAGGAAGCCGCTGAGCGGGCTGCCGTTCTGATTTGCCCCGCTCAGGGTGAAGGCGTCCCACTGGCCCGGTCCGAGCGTGGACCGGGTTCCCCGCTTCCCCGCCGTCGTGATGAGACCGGCCTGCTTCAGGTTGACGGCGCGGGACGTGGTGGCGAGCTCGGTCTCGGTCTCGCCTACGGGTGTCCCATAGCAGGTCACGAGGTTCGTGACCGCTTGGCCCACGGCGAACGTGGGGGTGGGGTACACCACCGTGACCTCGCGCACCTCGACCACGGGTCGAGCCGGGTCAGGGACGAGCTGGGGGAGGGCCCAGGTCACCGCACCGGCGGCGGCGTCGTAGGTGCCACCGCCGCTCGCGGACACGAAGCGCGCGCCCGGTGGCAACGTGTCGACGAGGCGCGGGTTGGCGATGACCTGGGTGCCGCCGGCGGCCACGGTGAGGCTGACCCGGTAGGTGATCTCGGTGTCGACCTGGGCGATCTGGCCGGGGCCGAGCACCTTGGACAGCAGCAGATCGCTTGATGCTGCAGCCGTCACCGACGCCGGCGGATCCCCAACGACCGTCGGTGCGTTGGCCGCTCGGATCTCGGCGTTGTTGGTCGCCACGGTCCCTTCGGGCGTGCCGGTCGGGAACTGCATGCGGATGCCGATGTCGGCGGTGTCGCCGGCGCCGAGCGGCGACACCAGGCGGAAGGTGACGGTGCGGCCGGTCGGATCGACGACCGGGCTGCCGAGGAAATCCCCGGTGAACGGGTCCGGCTCGGCGAGCACGGCAGTCGGCGGAAGCGTGTCGACGATCGTGGCGTCGATGCAGGCCACGTTCGAGCACGAGTAGTTGAGGTAGTAGGTGAAGGCTTGACCGGGCTCGGCCGTGGCGGGCCGCGCCGTCAGGCCCAGTCGCAGCTCGGCGTCGCTCACCTGCGCAGTCGAGGGGCCGGCGCCGAAGAGTGCCGAACCGGTGAGCACGCCGACCGCGGCGATCGCCCGGGCCAGCCGTTGCCCTGTGAGCTGCCTGCGCATGGTTCGCATCCTCCCGCCCGGGGGGGGGGTGGCTCGTTGACCGACGCGACGGAGTCTGCCACGGTCTGTGGGAGGTTGCTTCGGATCGCGCACACTCAGGGCACGAGGGCGACCTTGCCGGTGACCCGGCGCTCGGCCAGGTCGGTCAGGGCGCGGTGCACCTCGGTGAGGGGGTACGTCGTCGGCTCGATCGGGCGGAGCCTTCCGGCGGCGATCTCGGCGAGC
>CAZTVJ010000133.1:0-3433 GCA_964616935.1 uncultured Acidimicrobiales bacterium
GTCGGCGACGAAGCGGTTCGCCACCCGGGCCTGGACCGAGCCATCGGGCTCGTCGAGGGTGATCACCTGCGCGCCGGCGCTGCGCAGGCTCTTGCTGACCGCGCGGCAGAGCGGGCCGAGGCCGCCCAGCTCGCCGACGACGATGCGCTTGTCGATCAACCTGGCGCTGGCCTGTCGAAGTGCCTCCTGCTCCCGCACCGCGGCGACCGCGGTGTCGCCGGTGCGGTTGCCAACCCGACGCAAGGCCTGCAGCGACTCGAAGCCGAAGATGCCATCGGGGTGGAGCCCACTGTTGCGCTGGAACTCGGCGAGGGCCACCGCCGTCCGCGGCCCGAAGATGCCATCCACGCGGCCGGCGTCGAAGCCCAGCCGCCCCAGCAGGGCTTGCAGCTCGGCCACGTCGTCGCCGCGCACCATGGGCGTGCGATAGGACAGCAGCCGATCGCCGAGGGCCCAGCTGGCCTCGACCAACGCCGACCACGTCGGCTCGTCGCAGATGCCGTCGGGGTGGAGGCCGTGGGCGGCTTGGAACGCTCGCAACGCTGTTGCCGTCACCTCGCAGAACTCGCCGTACCTGGCGCACCCCGGCGAGAAGCCGGCAGCGTCGAGGCGGCGTTGCAGGTCGCGGACGGCGTCACCGGCGCAACCTGGTTTCAGCGGGAGGGCGTACCCAGGAATTCTGAGAGCTCCTCGAGCAGCTGACCCTTGCCCTTGGCCCCGACCAGGCGCTTCTTGGGCTCCCCGTCGGCGAAGACCAGCAGCGTGGGAATGCTCATGACATCGAACCGGCGAGCGAGGTCAGGGTGGTCGTCGACGTTGAGCTTGGCGACCTGGAGCCGGCCGGTGTGCTCGCCCGCGATCTCGGTGAGGATGGGCGCGATCATCTTGCACGGGCCACACCACTCGGCCCAGAAGTCGACGACGACGGGGATGTCGGACGCCCCGACCGTCTCGTCGAAGTTGTCCGTGGTGAGGTTCACGATGCCGTCGGCCATGCCAGAGGATCCTTTCGGGTGCGCAGCGATGCTACTGCCCGCCTGTCAACCGGCGTGCCCGCCCGGCGCATTCCCGTCGGACTCAACCGTGGCGGGAGGCTTCGAGCCAGCGCTCGGCATCGATGGCAGCCATGCAGCCGGAACCGGCCGCGGTGATGGCCTGGCGGTAGGTGTGGTCCTGGACGTCGCCGCAAGCGAAGACACCCTCGATGTTGGTGGCCGTCGAACCGGCCCGGGTGACGAGGTAGCCGTTGTCCTCCATCTCGAGGGTGCCCTTGAAGAGGTCGGTGTTGGGTCGGTGCCCGATGGCGACGAAGAGGCCTGCGACGTCCAAGACCTGCTCGGCGCCGGTGTTCACGTCTCGCACGAGCGCTCCGGTGAGCTTCGTCTCGCCGAGCAGATCGATGACGGTGCTGTTCCAGAGCGGGACGATCTTGTCGTTGGCCAACGCCCGTTCCTGCATGATCTTCGACGCCCGGAGGCTGTCGCGGCGGTGGATGAGGGTCACCTTGCTCGCGAACTTGGTGAGGAAGAGGGCTTCTTCCAGCGCAGAGTCTCCACCGCCGACCACGGCGATGGGTAGCTCCCGGAAGAAGAACCCGTCACATGTCGCGCACGTCGACAATCCGTGCCCGATGAGGCGGTGCTCGGCCTCCAGCCCCAGCATGAGCGACTGCGCGCCGGTGGACACGATGATCGCGTCGGCGAGGTACTGGTCGTCACGGACCCAGACCTTGAACGGCCGTTCGCTGAAGTCGACGGCCGTGACCTTGGCGGTGAGCAGCTCGGCGCCGAAGCGGCTCGCCTGATCGCGCATGCGCATCATCAGCTCGGGGCCCATCACCCCCTCCGGGAAGCCCGGAAAGTTCTCCACGTCGGTGGTCAGCATCAGCTGGCCCCCGGGTTGGTCGCTCGACGACGACGGTTCCCCCTCGATCACGAGGGGAGCGAGGTTGGCGCGGGCGGCATAGATCGCGGCGGTGAGCCCGGCCGGACCGGAACCGATGACGATGACGTCTCGGGCGTCGCTCAACGGCTGTCTCGGCTCTCGAGGGGTGCCGACGAGTCGTTCATCCTGGTTCGGGGACGGATCGCTTGGCCATCAGGATGATGCCGGCGATCACGAAGAGGGTGCCGGTGATGAGGTAGGTGATCCACACCTTCTTCACCAGGGCGGTGATGCCGGTGATCCAGGCGATCCACAGCAGGACGATCGCCGCGACGCCGAGGATGGCGATGATGACGCCGAACACGATGCTCCTCGAGATGACCAGCGCCGGGCGCGTGGTGCGGTCCCGGACGAGACCGACGTACTGGTCGATCGTGTTGGTCAGCTGGTTTGCCCAGTCGGCGGCGGGCTCGCCGACCGCCGCCGCCATGGGTGCGATCTCGGCCGCCGACACCCTCGGCCGGTCGGGCTCGATCCGCGCCGTGAGGTCGCCGGGCTGGTTTGGGTCCAGGGCCATGCCGAGAGCCTAGGCGAGGGTCGCCTCGGCCAGCTCCTGGCAACCGTTCAACGCCAGCACGACGGCTCGGCGCGGGGGACCGTCGAGGACGAACACGATGGCTGCCACGCCCCGCCAGGTCGCGAGGCCCGCCGCACCAGAGCCTGCTTCGGGGGCCGGGCAGGCCGAGCTGGCACCGAGGCTGTCGCGTGCAGGCAGCGGCGCCGCGACGAGCGCGCGGCGGAGGTCGTCCACGCCGGCCAGCTCGCCCAGGAAGCGCTCGTCCGAGACCGGCGCCGGTCCGCCGCTCTCGGGGACCGAGGAGGCGGCAGCTGTGCTCGACGCGCCTCCAGCCGTGGTCGTGGCCCCTGCAGCGGTCGTGGCGCCGCTTGCGACGGAGGTGGGGCTGCCCCCGGCCCCTGTCTGCGTATCGGTCGCCTCGGTAGCCGAGAGATCGGCTGTACCGCCGGTGTCACGATCACGCGAGGGGATGACGATCGTCGCGATGCCAAGGATGACCGCGGCGCTTGCCGCGACCGCCCCGGCCACCAGCCAAGGTTGGCGGCGCCGACGGGGCGCGCCGGGTACGACCGGGGCCAGTACGGAGGCGGGAGCACCTGCCTCGCTCGAGCCAGCGTGCAGGGCTGCCGCGATGGCACGGTCGCGTGCTGCTGGGCTGGCCGGCGGTGGCATGTCGCCCACCGCTGCGCGGACGCGTGCCAGCGCCGCAACGCGGTCGGTCAGGAGCGGGTCGTCGGCGACTCGCCGGCGTTCGTCGGGCGCCGCCTCGTCGTCGAGCACTGCGCTCGCCAGCTCGTCGTCGAAAGCGTCCGAGGCGTCGTCGGGCTCCCTCGGAGGGGTTCGGTCGTTCATGTCACCTCGTTTCGACGTCCGTCGGGGTCGGCTGGGTTCCCGGCAAGGGCGCGAGCGAGCTCGGCGCGGCCCCTCGCGATGCGCGAGCGCACGGTGCCCGCCGGGATCGCCAGCACCTCG
>CAZTVJ010000134.1:0-3554 GCA_964616935.1 uncultured Acidimicrobiales bacterium
TGCGAGCGGTGAACGCCGGCGAGACGACGCCGCCGGTGGGTGCCATCCCGCTCGTGATCGTGTCGCCGTAGAGCCACAGCTGGCGGCCGTCGGTCAGCGCGATGCTGCCCGTCAGGTCCGCCGCCGTCCACGTCGTGCCGCGCACGCCGTCGATGGCGCTGGCAAACGTGGCCGCCGTCGGGGCCGGCACCGAGCAGGCCGCGGCCGCCGCCGGTCCCGCGGTGGGACCGGACACGAGGGCGGCCACGGCGGCGCCGCTCGCCAACGCACGACCGATCCGCCGAACGAGCACGACTGCAGCGTCGCGCTGTCGCGAGACGCGTGCGTGACGACCATGTGAGGGATTCGTGATGCCCTCGGTCCGGGGAGGCGAGCGCCTAGTGTTCGGAGCCGAGTTCGGATGAGAGGGAATGGACGAGCGCCGCGCCTCGATCGACAAGCTGGGAGACCTGGCCGCCGAGGCAGGACTGCGTCGCGTCCACCTCCTGGCCTGGCGTGACCTCGCTGACGTCGAGGCCGGAGGATCCGAGCTGCACGCGGCCACCGTGGCCCGCCTGTGGGCCGAGGCCGGCATCGACGTCACGCTGCGGACGTCGTACGCGCAGGGCAGCGCGCCAGAGAGCACCCGCAACGGCTACCGGGTCATCCGGCGCGCCGGGCGCTACCTCGTGTTCCCCCGCGCCGTCGCCAGCGAGCTGACCGGGCGCCACGGGCCCCGCGACGGCCTCGTCGAGATCTGGAACGGCGTTCCCTGGTTCACGCCGCTCTGGGCAGTCGGGCCGAAGGTCACCTGGCTCCATCACGTCCACGGGCCTATGTGGAGCCTGGTCCTGCCTCCGAAGCTGGCACGCGCCGGCGACGTGTTGGAGCGCCGCGTCGCCCCGCCGCTCTACCGGCGCCAGGCCGTGGTCACGCTGTCGGCGTCGTCTCGGGACGAGCTGATCCAGCTCGGGTTCCGGCCCGAGCGGGTCACGGTCGTGCCCCCGGGTGTCCACCCCCGCTTCACGCCGGGGGGCGAGCCAGCCCTCGCCCCCCTCGTTGTGGCCGTCGGACGTCTGATGCCCGTCAAGCGCTTCGACGCGCTCATCCGGGCGATGGTGGAGGTGCGGGCGCAGGTGCCGTCGACGGAGCTGGTCATCGTCGGCGAGGGCGCCGAGCGCGAGCGCCTCGAGGACCTCGTCGACGAGCTGGACGCCGGGGAGTGGGCCCATCTCGTGGGACGTCTCTCGGACGAGGCCCTCGTGGAGCTGTACCGGTCGGCCTGGGTCGTCACCAGCGCGTCGGTGGCCGAGGGGTGGGGCATGACGCTCACGGAGGCGGCTGCGTGCGGTACCCCGGCCGTCGTCACCGACATCGGCGGCCATCGCGACGCGGTGGCCCACGGCACCTCGGGTCTGCTGGCCCCGCCCGGCGAGCTGGCCGGCGCCCTCGTCACCGCCCTGCGAGATCACGAGCTGCGGGCCCGGCTCGCGGTCGGCGCCCGCGAGAGGGCGACGGCGCTGACCTGGGAGGCGACCGCGGCCGGGACGCTGGCCGTGCTGGCCGCCGAGGCCGTGAAGCGGCGATGAGCCAGGGCATGAGCCAGGGCATGAGCCAGCGGCGTGGCGCCCCGGCCGGAGCCGGGCTGGGCTTGCGGCGTTGACCGGCGGGTGGCGCTGGCGCCCCTACGCCGCACTCGCGGCGGTGGCCTACGTGCCCCTGCTGTGGAACGCGGTCGGCAAGGTCAGCGCCGACACCAAGACGTACCTGACGCTCGATCCCGGTCGGCTCCTCGATCGGGCCGTCTCGCTGTGGGATCCGTCGATCGGCCTCGGGACCGTCACCCATCAGAACCTCGGCTACCTGTTCCCGCTCGGCCCGTACTACTGGGTGATGGAGCAGCTCGGGGTACCCGACTGGCTGACCCAGCGGCTCTGGCTCGGCACCATCCTGTTCGCGGCCGGCGCCGGGGTGCTGTTCCTCGTCCGCACCCTCGGCTGGCGCGGTCGCGGCGCCCTCGTCGCGGCCCTGGCCTACCTCCTGTCGCCGTACGTCCTGCACTACGCGGCCCGCATCTCGGTCATCCTGCTGCCGTGGGCGGCGCTGCCGTGGCTGATCGCTTGCACGATCCTGGCGCTGCGTTGCGGGGGCTGGCGATGGCCGGCGACGTTCGCGCTGGTCACCCTCGCGGTCGGCAGTGTCAACGCCACGTCGCTCGTGCTGGCCGGGATCGGTCCCGCGCTGTGGGTGCCCTACGCCGTCTGGGTCATCCGGGAGGTCCCGCTGCGGCGGGCGCTCGCCGCCGCCACCCGCATCGCGGTCCTGACGGTCGGCGTGGGGATCTGGTGGATCGTGGGGCTGCGCATCCAGGGCGCTTACGGCCTGCCCATCCTGCGGTACACCGAGAGCTACCGCACGATCGCGACGGCGGCCACCTCGCCCGAGATCCTGCGCGGCCTCGGCTACTGGTTCTTCTACGGCGGCGACCAGCTCGACCAGTGGGTCGGGCCCAGCACCGGCTACCTGACGTCGCCATGGCTCATCGTGGTCAGCTACGCCGTGCCGGCACTCGCGCTGCTCGCCGCCGCGGCGGTGCGGTGGTCGCACCGGCTCTACGCCGTCGCGCTGGTCGTCGCGGGCGTCGCCGTGGGGGTGGGCGCCCACCCGTACGACGATCCGAGCCTCTTCGGCCAGCTCGTCAAGACCTTCATGGGTACCACGGCCGGCCTGGCGCTGCGGTCGACGCCGCGTGCGGTGCCGTTGGTGGCCCTCGGGTCCGCGCTCCTGCTCGGGGCCGGCGTCGGCGCCATCGCGCAGCGCCTTCCCCGCCGGGCCACCCTGGCGGCCGTCGCGGCCACCGTGCTCGTCGCCCTGAACCTGCCGTCGCTCTTCACGGGCCAGCTGTACACCGACAGCCTCCTGCGCCCGCAGGAGGTGCCCGATCCCTACCGCCAGGCAGTCGCGGCGCTCGGACAGGACCGCGGCACGCGCCTCTACGAGCTACCGGGCATCGACTTCGCGCACTACCGGTGGGGGGGCACCGTCGATCCCATCACCCCAGGGCTCACCGACCGTGCCTACGTCGCGCGCGAGCTCGTGCCGTGGGGATCGGCGGCCGGGGCCGATCTCCTCGTCGCCTACGAACGCCGGCTGCAGGAAGGGTGGTTCGAGCCGGCGTCGCTCGCTCCGTTCGCCAGGCTCATCTCGGCCGGGCAGGTCCTCACCCGCAACGACCTGCAGTTCGAGCGCTTCGGCACCCCGCGGCCCCGACCCACGTGGGCGACGCTCACCGCCGCACCGGGCCTCGACCCGCCCGTCGCCTACGGGCCACCGACACCCAACCAGTCCATCGCCCGCTACCCGCTGCTCGACGAGATCCAGCTCGGCCTGCCCGATGGCCAGCCGGACGCACCGCCGGTGGCCTCACTGGGCGTGCCCGAAGCACCGCCGATCGTCCGCACCGTGGCCGCCCGCGCGCCGGTGGTGCTCTCCGGGTCGGGCGACGGCCTCGTCGACGCGGCGGCCGCTGGCCTGCTCGACGGTCGGGAGCTGGTGCTCTACGCCGCCGATCTGGT
>CAZTVJ010000135.1:0-1920 GCA_964616935.1 uncultured Acidimicrobiales bacterium
AGTCCCGGAGGAGGTGGTGTTCCGCGGGGTCCTGCTCGGGGTGCTGCTGCGGCACCGCTCCCCACTGGTCGCCATCGGCGTGAGCTCGGTGGTGTTCGGCCTCTGGCACGTCCTACCGACGCTGGGCACGATGGGCGACAACGCCACCACCGCCGCGCTCGCCGAACGGCCGAGCCACCGCGCCGGCGTCGTCGTCACCTCGGTGGCGCTCACCACCGCAGCCGGTGCCGGCTTCGCGCTCCTGCGGCTCGCGTCCAGCAGCGTGGCCGCGCCTGCGGTCACGCACGCGCTGACCAATGGCCTGGCCTTCGCCGCCGCCTATGGCATCACTCGGCGAGCCGCGGCACAGGAGGCACCTCCCGCTGCGCCCGCCCTGCCCGCTTTGCTCGGCGACTGAGGAGCATCACCACGCCCGTCGTCGCCAGCACCAATGGCGCGAGCCCCAGGCCCACCCAGATCGCCCGGGAGATCGGTCCCCCGAAGTCGCCGGTGGAAGCTCCAGTCCTGCCATAGCTGCTCGGCCCCCTTCCCTCCTCGGGCGTGGCGTGGTAGAGCGTGGCAGCGGAGCACTGGTCGAGCGCCATCAACGTGTTGCCGACACCGCCTCGCCCGGCGCGAGGATCCAGGGCTGCGGGCCGAGCCGGCCGCGTGCCGCCGCGAGATCGACCGCCGGGTCGATCAGACGTTGCGCCGGGCGGCCGTTCAGCGACATGAAGGCGTCCACCCGAACCTCCACGGTTCGACCCTCTGCCCACTCCCGGGCGGCGACGGCGTGCGCCGCCTGGCGGATCAGCTCGGGCTCGGTGGACATCACCTTCCACTGCAACGGCGTGTACAGGTCCTCGGCCGTCTCGACCCACGCACGGCCCGTGGCGACGTCGGTGACCCGGAACGACACGTCACCACCCTTCTCCACCGCCAGCACGCTCCACGAGAATCGGTAGGCCTCCCCCGTCCAGCGTGCGTCGCCCGGGTACAGGTGGTGGCGCAGGGGAAGGGCGACCTGGACGACCATCCAGACCGTTGCACCGACCACGGCGAGGCCGGCGACCCGCCGGTCCGGCACCCGGTCCGGCACGTGGGGCGCCGCCCGGTCCCCTCGGCCGGGGACGAACCGCCGCGGCCAGTCCGGCGGGAAGAACAGCAGCGTCGCCCCGATCATCAGCCACGGGAACACGCCGATGGCGAACAGCCGCCACGTCACGACGTGGAAGGCCACGACGGCGAGCCACGCGGCCAGGCGAGTCCGCCGCCAGAGCAGGAAGAGCACGACGGTGCCGTCGAACAGCACCCCGGCCCAGCTGAGCGCGAACGACACCCATGGCTCGGCGAGCCACGGACCGACGACGGCCACGTCGGCCCGGGCGGGCAGCCACAGCCGCAGGGGCAGAGCGTGGATCACCCAGTCCGTGTTCAGCTTGGCGAGGCACGCGAAGCCGTAGACGACGGCCACCTGAGCCCGCAACAGCCACACCAGGGCGGCGGGCACGGTCGCCGATCCGCCGCCGCGCCGGGCGTCGAGCGACCACGTCGAAGCCATGGGGCTCACCATCATGAGCGTGGCGACCAGCGTGACGAACCAGTAGTGGTTCAGGTAGGTCGTGGCATCGATCAGCTCGAGCCAGGTGAACGCGAACCAGAACACGACGATGGCCGCGCGGTAGCGCCACCCGACGGCCTGGGGCCGACGTTCAACGCCCAGTCCTGCTCGTCCTGCCACTTTCGCGACGGGCGCGCCCAGCCACCGCAGAGCCCGGACGACCCCCAGCGCGGCTTGCTCTTGCGGCTGTCGGGCGTCGACGGCCAGCCCGACCCGGTGTACGGCAGCCAGCTGCAGGATCGCTCGATCAACGACGTTCCCGCCGAAGGCGCCATCCGCAGCACCCGAACCGAAGTCCCCGGCGCGTTCGCGGACGGCAC
>CAZTVJ010000136.1:0-3904 GCA_964616935.1 uncultured Acidimicrobiales bacterium
CACCGTGGACGCAAGGACCGTTCGCCGAGCCGGCGCGAGCACTCCTCCGCCGGCATGCGCACGCCGTCCAGCGCGCGCTCGACCGCTACGACGATCTGGCCGCCTCCGTCGCCGGCCAGCCTGCGCGCAGCGTGATCACCCACGGCGAGCCGCATCGGGCCAACACGATCACCACGTTGGACGGCGTCGTGCTGATCGACTGGGACACCGCTCTGATCGCGCCACCCGAGCGCGACCTGTGGGCGCTCGCCGACGAAGACCCGTCGATCGTCGAGGAGTACACGGGGAGGACCCGGATGACCCCGAGCGCGGAAGCCCTCGCGCTGTACCGGCTGCGGTGGGACCTCACCGAGATCGCGATCTACGTCCGCGAGTTCCGTCGAGCTCACCGAGACGCCGAAGACGCCCGGATGGCGTGGGCGGGCCTGCAGCGCTACCTCGACCCAGCCCGATGGTGAGCGGCGCTGACGTAGGTGAGCAACGCCGACTTGGTGTCATACGATCTATGCTTGCTGTATGACAATGCTCAGCTTTCGAGTTGATGCGGGCGAAGCCGACGACGTCCAGCGGTGGGCCGACCGGCTGGGCGTCGACAAGTCGGAGCTCCTCCGCGACGCCCTCCACCGCCACCTGGTTCGACTCGCGTCAGAAGTCGATGCCAGACGCTGGGCGTTGACACCTCCGACCGACGACGAGCTGTCGTTGGCGCCGATCGCCGAATGGGGCCCGGCGGAGGATTGGTCGGACTGGGCCAATGCGGCGAGGTGAGATCTGGTTCGCGACGACACCTGGCGGCGACCGTCCGGTGTTGGTGCTGACCAGGGACCCCGTTGCTGACCGCATCGGCGCAGTGGTCGTCGCCGCGCTGACCCGCACTCGACGAGGACTGGTGTCCGAGCTCGATCTCACCGCGGAGGCGGACGGCGTACCCACCGATTGCGTGGTGAACTTCGACAACATCCACACCGTCGGCCGTGAAGCGTTCCGACGACGGATCGGGATGCTCGCACCACCCCGGCTCGCCGAGGCATGCCAACGTCTCCGCGACGCGACGGGCTGTTGAGACCAGCCGATCAGCTGGCTCAGTGCGCCTGTTGCCAGGGTGGCTTGGGCCGCAGCCTCGGGTACCACGGGTGGCGCAGGGGGTCGCCCGGCTGGAGCGCGAGTGAGAGGCCGGGGGTCAGGGGCACCGTCGGCCGTGTGGGCGGCCGCGCCGCGTAGACGATGTCGGCGCCGTAGCAGCGGACCGTCAGCGTCCGCCGACGGCTCTGCGGGCCGGTGGGCCCGCCCCCATGCAGGACGCCGGGATGCACGAGCACCACGTCGCCCGGCGTGATGTCCCACGACACGATGTCCCACTGGTCCCGCTCGGCCTCGATGTCTGGCAGCGGTGGTAGTCCCTCGCCGTAGAAGGGCAGGGTCGGGTCCTCGGCCACCCGGCCCGGGTTGAAGCCGTCGAACATCGTCCCGCGGTGCGACCCGGGCACGAACTCCAGGCACTCCTGCTTCGACACCGGGTCGAGCGTGATCCACATCGACGCGACCTGGTCGCCGGCCATGGGCCAGTAGGGCAGGTCCTGGTGCCAGGGGGTGCGCCGGGCGCCGCCCCCCTTGATGAAGAACTCGTCGGAGTAGAGCCAGATGTCCGGCGACCCGATCAGCACGGCGATCATGTCCGCGATCGGCGAATCGAACACGAGTCGCTGCAGCTCGGGCGTCACCTCGACGTTGCGCACGGTCTCCAGGAATTCACCAGGAAGATCGTCGAAGAACTTGTGCTTGGCCTGGCCGCCGTTGCCGAGGACCCGCTGCAGGCCCAGCTCGATGAGCATCAGCCACTCCGGGTGCAGGGCCTGGGGAAGGTACACCACACCGTCGCGCGCGTAGTTGGTGATCACGTCGGGCGTGATCAGCGACACCGGATCGATGGGTGCCACGACTTGATCGACCTCCGTCACGACATCGACCTCCGTCTGCCTTCGTCGAGGGGCATCCTCATCGTCGCCCACTCGCCGCTCCAACTCGGCGCCCTTCGGCGCGGTCGTCCGAGCCCATGCAGACGAAGGCAGCCGCCGCGGCACGCTCGCGGGGGCCGTGGTGCATCACGGCGCTCCCCGCCGCGGCCAACGCCGCCGCCGGCCCCTCCCCCGCGCGCAGGCCGACGTGCAACGCCAGCATCAAGGTTCGGGTGGCCACATCGGCAACCGGGAGCACCGGAGCGATCACGGCGCGGACACCCAACCCGAGCAGCGCCGTCGCCGTGCCGAGCAGCTCGTCACCCACGTGGACCGCAGCGCGTGCGGCGTCACAGGCCGGCAGGACAACGGTCGGTGGGAGCGATCGGAGCCGCTCGAGGTCGTAGACCGTCAGTGGACCGTCGGCGAGCAGCAACGACGAGAACAGGGGGCTGTCCGCCCGAAACGTGCCATGGGCGGCGAGGTGCAACAGGTCGGCCCCCTCGATGGCGTCCAGAACCGCCTTCGCCGTTGCCTCGGAACCTTGCAGCACGGTCGAGCCAGGCAGAAGCGCCGCGAGGTCGGCCACCTCCTGCGCGGCGCCGGGCAGGCCAGGACCGGCCACCAGCACCGTGCGTCGCGATGCGCCCGACGACGTCCGGGCGTCGCGCCGCCACAGACCGGCACTCGGGGCCACCGTCACCGACCTCCCGACAAGATCGGGCAGGCAGGCCCAAGCCATGCCGTGCAGCGCGCCCGTGGGCACGAGCACCATCGGGATGTCCGGTGCCAGGTCGAGCGGCTGCAGCAGCATCGCATTCAGCGCACTGGCCGACGCGTCGAGCGAGCCCCGGGCAGCAGCCAAGGCGGGGCCGTCCGATCGCGCCGCCGCCAGGCGACGCAGCGCGAACAGCAGGTGCTGCTTCTCCCTCTCCACGTCGACGGCATGGGCCAGCTCCACCAAGGTCACCCGGCGGGCAGTCGCCGTCACCGCATGGACCTGGCCATCAAGCTGCACGAACTCCACCAGCACCCGCTCGCCGAGCGCCCCGCGCACGTCAGCCAATGTGCCCGTTGCGCTGCCTCGCGCCGACCGACCGTCACCGCGTCGACGGAACGCCCGGTCGCGCACGGCGCGCTCACGATCGGCGATCGAGCGCTCCAGCTGCCGGGCGCGAGCACCGTCGAGGGTGGCCTCGCGCGCCTCGGTGGTCAGGCGGCGTAGCTCGGCCAGATCGGCCGCGAGGAGCTTGTCGTCCGGCGGGCGGACGGGGGGCAGCCGCAACGATCCCGCCCGCCAACGCTCGGCCCAGGCGAAGACCTCGCGCGCCCGATGCTCCTCCAGCGCAAGCCGAACTCCGAGCCGGGCCAGCTCGGAGCCATGTCCGGCGGCCTGAGCCCGCAGCTCGGTGGCACCGAGCGCAGCCTGATGGTCGTCGACGATCGCCATGCCGGCGCGCAACGCCCTCCTGGCACCGGCCCGGTCGTCGTCGGCCACACGCAGGAGCGCGGTGGCGTGCCATGCCTGCGCCCGCAAGCCCGCCGTGCCCCGCCGACGCGCCGCCGACGCCGCCGCCAGCTCGGCCCTGGCGATGTCGGTGCGGCCGAGCGCGAGCGCCATGCGGCCGACGTAGGTGCGCACGTGCAGCGCTTCCTCGTGCCACCCTTGACGGTCGAGCTCCATCGCGATCCGGCGGGTGCGCGCCAGCATCGAGCGGGGCGGCACCCGCAGATGTTCGGCCGCCTGCACCTCGCCCTGGATCGCGACGTAGTCGGCCAGCGCGGCCCACGCGCCACGGTGGGCGGCTCGGAAGCCGGCACCCGCCTCCTCGGCGGCGGCGATCGCCTCTTCGCAGCTGCCTGCGGCCAGGCAGGCGCGAGCGAGCAGGAGCTGCGCCTCGTTGAGGTGCGCGACTTCCGCCACCGCCTCGAGCTCGACGATGGCGCGC
>CAZTVJ010000137.1:0-2113 GCA_964616935.1 uncultured Acidimicrobiales bacterium
GTGCACCTCGACCCACTGACCCCGCAACCGCACCAGCGAGCGTTTGGCCTCGCTGGCCCGGCGCAGCGCGACGAGGTCGGCCTTGGTGAGCTTGCGATCCCCGAGGGCCGCCTCCCACGTGAACGACACGACGGCGTCCAACCCGAACCCAGAAGACGAGACCGCCGTGTCGGCCCTGCGAGAACGGCTGGTATGAGCCCGCAACCCCAACCGGCCACGGTTCGTCCACCAGCTCGGCAGGAGCACGACGATGGCCGCCTCGGCGAGCGGGGCGACGTGGCCGGCGAGCAGCTCCATGACGGCCGTGTCGTCGAGCGTGGCCCGGTCGGGGACCTCGCCGGCGAGGAGCCCGGCCAGCTCGGGGGCGATGCGGCCCATGCGCCCGAGCGCACCGAGGAGCTCGTCGAGCACGTCCGGGCCCAACGGTGAGCCACCAGTCCACACGTCCACCAGTGGGACGACGAGGCTCGGCTCATCGATGTCCTGGGCCAGCGCCTCCACCTCCCAGCGCTCGCCGTCCGCGGTCGGCTCGTGGATCCGCAGGCACAGGCGCGCCCGACCGAGCCCCACGACACCCGAGCGGACCCATCGATCCACCTCCGACGCCAGCGCCTCCAGCCTGTCGCGGTCGATCGACGCCGGGAGCCACGGGTCGTCGCTGACCAACGACCGCAGCCACGCCTCCGGGACCGTGCGCCGGCCAGCCCGGGGCCGCACCAAGCAGACACCGGCGTCACCCAGCCGGCGGCGCACCAACCGATCGACCGCCGCCCCCAGCTCCGCCGCCACCCTGGCGTGCTCGGCCGGGTCGTCGCCCTCCAACAGCGCAGCCAGCAGAAACCGATCGCTCGCCGCCGGAAGCGGCCACCACCACGACCGGGCCCGCCCACCGGCGGCGATGGCGATGCCCGGAACGACTCGACCGCCATCGACGAACACCTCGGCGGCGCGCTCCACAGACAAGTCGGACAGGACCGAGGTCACGGCCTCCCATCATCGCGGCACCCCGCACTCGACGCGCGGCACCAAACGCGCCGCCGACGCCGGGAGGTAGCGGCGCCTTAGCTGTGTGTCGTAGCGCGGGTGTCACCCACCTGTCGCCGTACCGGGTGCCCCCGGTCTGGGTGGTCATCGAAGCCGAACGTTGAGCGGCTGAGACACTCGTCACGGTCTCTGGACAGTCCAGCCGGCGGGGCGGATGATCCCCGGAGCGGTCCAGCACCGGGCCACGCAAGCGGCTCCGGGGAATGAACAGGGGGGCGACCGTGCTCGGCAAGAAGCTGACAGCCATCTTCGTCGTCGTATCGGCCGCGGTCCTCGTGCCGACGGTGGCGAGGGCGGACGGGCCGCAGTGGACGGGGTTCCGGACTCTCGACTGTGGACCGGACGGGATCGTCGAGACCGTGCTCCCGCCCGGCGGTTTCGGGACGGCATTCCACCTCGTCGACGGCACCGGCGTGATCCTGCCGAAGTGGGTCGAGGTGCGGTTCCCTGGCGTGAGCGGTTTCGTCACGACATTGGATCGCGGCAGCGGGAACGCTGCAGCGGCGACGATCGAGTGCCGCTACACCGATCCACGAGGCTTGGACGTGCACTTCGTCGGCGTTCGCACACCCGCCACGCCCTAGCCTGCACCGGTCAACCCTGACCAGCCGACCTTCCCAGGTCTGGGCCAGGTCGTGATGGCGGGAGATCTTCGACGCCGAAGGCCGTACGCGCTGACCGGGGCGTAAGCGGTCGATCCTCGGCGCTGAACGAAGTGGGTTCCGCAGCGTTCCTCACGCAGAGGAGTTGGCCGAGGGCGTAGGCGATGATCTCGTCGCGGGTCATGGCGTTGCCGTGGGCCATGACCTGGCCAGCATCGGGTCGGGCTTGGGTGGACGCTGTGGACATGGCGGTCGCGCGCACGTGCGTCCAGCGTGGGGTCCCACTCCACAGCAGCCCTCTCGGCTCGAGGAACCCTTGGATCGTGATTGCCGCTCGGGGGTTCCCGGTACGGGCCAAGGTGATGCTGGCGCATTCCAGGCCGATCCAGGTCATGAGCCAGTTGCGGGTGTCGTGGAGCTCGTTGATGGTGTCGGCGAGGAAGCCGGGGTCGAGGGCAGCGCCGCCG
>CAZTVJ010000138.1:0-2338 GCA_964616935.1 uncultured Acidimicrobiales bacterium
CCAGCAGCAGCGCCAGCGAGACGCGGCGGGCCTTCATGCCTGCGGCACCAGCCGGTAGCCCCGTCCGGTGACGGTCTCGATCGGTTGGCGACCACCACCGTCCGCCAGCTTGCGCCGCAGGTTGCTGATCGTCACCCGCACGGTGTTCGTGAACGGGTCGGCGTGCTCGTCCCAGACGTGCTCCAGCAGGCGCTCGGCGCTATGCACGTCGCGGGGGTGGAGGAGGAACCAGCGGAGCAACGCGAACTCCTTGGCCGTCAGCTCCACCTCTCGGCCGTGGTGGCGAACGAGGTGGCGCGCGGCATCCAGCTCGATGCCGTCCCAGGTCAGCACGGCGCTGGTGGCGAGCGTGTCCCGGCGACCGAGCGCTCGCACCCTGGCGGCCAGCTCGCCCAGCGAGAACGGCTTCACCAGGTAGTCGTCGGCCCCTTCGTCGAGGCCGGCGATGCGATCCTCGACGGTCCCCCGAGCGGTGAGCATCAGGATGCGGGGCGGCGACTCGACGTCGGTCAGCAGAGAGCGATCGAGGCCGCGCACGACGCGTCGGCACACCTCGAGGCCGTCGAGGTCGGGCAGGTTCAGGTCGAGGCACACCACGTCGTAGGGCGTCTCCGCCAAGCGTTCGAGAGCGGTGCTGCCGTCGTCGGCGACATCGACGGCATAGCCTTCGCGACGCAGACCAGCGGCGACCGCGCTGGCCAGGTCAGGTTCGTCCTCCACCACCAAGATGCGCATGCACGTGGCGCCGGGCGTCGTTGATCGGGCTCGGCGAGCGTCCTCCCGAAGACATTCCACGTCACCGAGCCCCCCGGAGTTCCCGCGCCCCTCCGTGAGGGCTCTCAGGGGGCCTTCAGGAGGCCAAGCCCTGGCTCACTCGATCAGGGTCAACGTCACGTCGACGTTGCCGCGGGTGGCGTTGGAGTACGGGCACACCTGGTGGGTGGAGGCGAGCAGCTCGTTGGCCTTCGCGGCGTCGACGCCGGGCAGCTCGGCGATGATCTCGACGGTCAAGCCGAACCCACCGCTGTCGTTCGGCCCGATGCCGACGCGCACGGTGACCGCCGACTCCGAGACGTCCACGCCGGCCCCTCGGGCAACGAGCTTCAGTGCGCTGTGGAAGCAGCCGGCGTACCCCGTGGCGAAGAGCTGCTCGGGGTTCGTGCCGCTCCCGCCCGGACCACCCATCTCCTTCGGGATCACGAGCTGGACGTCGACGTTGCCGTCGGACGAAGCAGCCCGTCCTTCGCGCCCGCCCCAGGCGGTGGCTTCGGCGGTGTAGAGCACCGGCATGCGGCTCTCCTTCTCCATCAGTGGACGCGGCCGATCGACGACGCCGGGCCCTGCAACCCGAAGGCGGGGGTTCGTGTTCCCTCGTTACCCAGGCACTCGCCGGCGAGGTCTCCCAGCCATGCTCGGTGCACGCCGATCGCGCCAGGGTCATCGGGCGACGGCTTCAGGCGAGCACCTTGCGATCGAGCTGGCGGAGCACAGCCTCGGGGAGGGCGGCCAGCTCGGTACCGGAGGCCGAGAGCAGCAGGCAGTCCGTGACCGTCTCGACCGTCGCGGTGCGGACGCCGTTGCCCAACGCCGCGATCTCGCCGACGACCGAGCCGGGGGCCAGGTAGATCGCCTCCCGTCCCGTGTCGACCTGCAGGACGCCATCGAGCAGGAACAAGACGTCCTTGCCCTGCTCGTCGCGCACCATGAGTGCGCAGCCCGCCTGCACGTCGAGCAGGTCGGTCATCCGCCAGAGCGCGCCTCGGTCAGCGGCGGACAGCATCGGCCACGTCCGTTCGAGGAGCGCTTCGGGCCCCGGTGGATCGGCCAGCCTCGTCCGCGTGCGGCGATGCTCCTCCGCCATGGCGATCAGGTTGCCGGAGGCGAGCTCGACATCGCGGACCACGATGCTCAGGGCGGCATCGTGGTCGGGCCTCGCCGCCCTGGCGATGCCTCGCAGCGTGGGCCGGAGCAGGCCGGTCCGGTGCAGGCGGCCGTACTCGTCGGTCCAGGTGCCTTCGCGAAACGCCCACGACCCTTCGCCGGCGATCTCCCAGCGGAAGCTGCTGTCGCCGGCCGTCTCCAGCACGAGCTCGACCCCCTCGCGCGTGCCTCGGTAGGCCACGGCCACCGAATCGGCCGCTCGGCAGCACCGGACGAGCGCGCCATCGACGGCGGCGGTCCGTTCGTTGGGCTCGGCCCAACCCGTGAGGGCTTCGTTCGTGTCGATCCCGACAGTCTGCCTCGTGGCGCGCGGTCGCGCCCGCTGACAACGCCCACGCCGAGCCAGACACCACCGCGCCGAGGGAAGCGCCAGCGACGAGGCGCAGCGAGGCTCGGC
>CAZTVJ010000139.1:0-3387 GCA_964616935.1 uncultured Acidimicrobiales bacterium
GCGGAGGCGGTGGTGGAAGGGGCAGCGGAGCACGCCGTTGTCCTGTGTGGTTGGTCCACGGTGGGCGGCGGGGTGGGTGTGGTCGATCTCGCAGCGCTCGGCGGGGACGTGGCAGCCCGCCTCGACGCAGGTGCGGTCGCGGACTTGGACGGCGCGGCGTAGGGCTCCGATGAAGAAGCGTTGCTGGCCGACGTCGATGACCCGTGAAGGTCCGTCGAACACGACGCGTTCGACGACGGCGTTGTCGAGCAGGGCAGCAACCTCACCAGGTGTAAGGGTCTGGCCCGATGCCAGTTGGCAGATGCGCCCAGCGAACGTCTCGTAGCCGACGAGGACGGTGAGCAGCGGGGCGGGGCGTCGCCCGCCAGCGGGGGCGGTGGCGGAACGGACCGCCATCTCCACCAGGGCATCGGCGCGACGTTGGGCCGGGGTGCGGGCGAACTGAGTGACCTTGACCGTGTCACCGTGCTCAGCCACGGCCGTCTTCCAGTCGTCATCGAACAGCTGTTGTTCGAGGCGTTGGAGCTCGGCGGTGAAGGTGGCGCCGGCGACGGTGGGGAGCCACCCTTGGAGCCAGTACCCGTCGATCCCCGGGCTGCACGACAGGCGGCGATGCTGGTGGCGGTAGGCGGCGGCTTGCTCGGTGCCGTCGGGATCGGCGTGTTGTTCCCAGTAGCGCACGACCCGCTCGACATCGACGATGTCCAACGAGCGGGCCTGATCGACCAGCGTCGCTTCGTCGCGGACCAACGCCGAGGCGGTGGCGGGCTGGTGAGCTCGCACGATGGCCTGCATCCCGTCGACCGAGAGCGTGCCGTCGGCCAACGCCGCCGCGGTCACCGGCAAGGTGGGCAGGACGCGGGCGTGGCGCAGCTCGCGGCGGGCCCGAGCGGGCGAGAGGCGGCCGCGGTGGGCGAGCCATGACGAGGCGGTGGGGTAGCCGTCGTCGCGCCACACCCGGCGGGTGTCGAGAGCACCGATCAGGGCGAAGCGTTGGGCGCACAGGCGACCGTCGAGGCGGTGCAACCCGACCACCAGCGCACCGAGCTCGTCACCCGACAGTGAGGCGTGGTCGAGCGCGGCGAGCTCATGGAGTGCCGCTTCCAACCGGGCCAAGACCTCTGTTCCCATCACCCCCGAACATACGCGCGGGGTGTGACACAATTAGCGCTCAGGTCCGGCGCCGTCCCGCTCGCTTGGCGGGGCGGCGCGCTTGCCGGCGGTCCGCGCGACGAGCGACGGGGTGGGCGAACAGGGGCGAGGCCACGTCGAGCCGAGGCTGGCCCGCCTGCTGATCGGCGCTGCTCCCGCCACGGGGGACGAGGACCTGGAGCGCGTGTGGAACGGGCGCCTGGGCAACGTCGTACTGCTCGAACCAGACGGCGAGGAGCCCGTGGTCGATCTGCGCCGGGTGGACGGCGACCACACCAAACCGCACGCCGTCGAGCTGGACGGCATCGCAACGATCGAGCCGAGTCCCCTCCTTGACGGCCAGCGCCAGCCGGTTCAGGAGCGGGTATGCCTCCGCGGTCGGTCTCCCCGCGACGACCAGCTCGGGATGGCCGAAACCGTCCACGAGCCCAACCGTGTAGAGCCACCCCGGCCGTGCGGACCTGTGTTCAACACCGGTGACCACCCAGCCGACCTGCTGGATCTTGTCGCGGATGAGGGATCTCTGCTCGTCACGGCTGGCGCCGTCGCACATCATGCACATGCCGCCGAACCTACGCGCGGGGTGTCACAGAGTTAGCGGCTCAGCAACCAGACTCCCCGGGCAGGACGGGACGGGCCAGCAGCGAGTAGGTCGTGCCGCCCTGGGTGAACCAGGAGAGCTGGTTCGCGGCCAGCAGCGTGGCCACGCCATCGCCCGACACGATGGCGCACTGGCTGGCGGACGCGAGGTCGATGCCAGCGTCGGGCCACGGGGCAACGGTGGGCGCCAGATCCGCCGGCCGCTCTGGGTGCGGCGTGGCCCGGATGGCGAGCTTGGTCGGCACGTAGGGCTGCTCGTCGCTGACCGTGCCGACGCCGGCCAGCTCCTCGAGGTTCCCCAACTGGGCCACGAAGGCGGCCAACCGCTCGACGCTCCACCGGAGCACGACGTCGTCGGGCCTGGTCGGGTGGCTGATGCCGGGTGCCGTGGTGGCCGGCGCGGCGACCACCGTCTGATCGCTGGCACAGGCGGCGGCGGTCAGGGTGAAGCTGGCGATGATGGTGAGGAGCGCGAGTCGGTGGTTCACGTGGATGTTCGACGCCCGTCGGCTGGAGGTGTCTCCTGGACGGTACCCTCCGACCGATGTCCTCGACTCCGCCGTCCGGCCGGTTGCCCTCGGTGTTCGACTTCGCCTTCCTCACGGGTGTGCAGCCGGTCACCGAGCTGGTACTCGTACGCCACGGCCAGCAGCACATCCCGGACACGGCCCGCGGGCCGGTGGGCGACATCATCGATCCGCCGCTGTCGGACAAGGGGCAGCGCCAAGCGGAGCTCGTCGGCAAGCGCTTCGCGGGCCAACGCGTCGACGTCGTCTATGCCAGCAACCTGCGCCGCGCCTTCGACACCGGCCAGCAGATCGCGCTGCACCACGGACTCGAACCGATCGTGATGGAGGACTTGCGCGAGGTCGAGATCTTCCGCGAGATCCCGCCCGAGCAGAGCGCGGTGGACTTCCTCGGCCGGCCGCTGCTGCTGGGTGTGCGCGAGCGCATGATGAACGAGCGGAGCTGGGACGTGTACCCGTACTCCGAGCCGAGTGCCGAGTTCCGCAAGCGGACGGTGAACGCCATCGAGGCGATCGTGGCCACCAACGAGGGCCAGCGGGTGGTGGTGGCCTGCCACGGCGGGGTGATCAATGCCTACGTCGCCCATCACGTCGGCATCGCCGAGGACATGTTCTTCCGCCCCGCGCACACTGCCGTGAACGTGGTGCTGGCCGGCCACCACGGTGTGCGAGCGCTCCAGTCGCTCGGCGACGTGCACCACCTGATGTCCGAAGACGCCGAGCTCATCACGTATTGATTGGCAGTTCGGTCAGACGAGGCGGAGCTCGATGCCGCACGCGGCCAGTACTTCGCCGGCGCGCCCGCGGTCGGTCGCCGTCAGCTCCAGGGCGTCGACTCCCTCGCCTCTGGGCCCAGCGGGCTGGAAGCGGATCACGCCCTCGTCGAGCATCACGCTGTCGCCCTCGACCGGTGCATCGAGGACCGAACCCCAGCGGGCAGCCATCGCCGGCGGGTCGAGCGCGCCGACCACCACGCCGGCGATGCCGCCGACGACATCGGTCTGCACGTGGTCCTGCCAGGACGACCCCGCCCAGGCCCACGAGCTAGCTGGGTCGGCCCAGTCGATGGACAGGATCGCCCCACCCACGTCGCGCGGGTGCAGGTGCG
>CAZTVJ010000140.1:0-1960 GCA_964616935.1 uncultured Acidimicrobiales bacterium
CGGCGGCGGCGACGGCGCGAAGACCGCTGACCGGGAAGATCGGGTCCAGCTCGTTGGCGATGATGAGCACAGGCGGCTGGATGGTGGCCAGCTCGGAGATGTGGTCCTCCGCGATCCAGGTCGCGCTGGCCGAGTACTGCCCGTACTCGCCCCCCGGACCAAAGCTTTCGGTCAGCCCGGCTGCCATCGTCGTGGCCAGCTCGACCAGTGCCGGGTCGGCTCGCTGCTCCGGTGTGAGCAGGGCCTGCAACATCAGGAACTCTTCGATGCCCTCCGGAGGGCGGACACCGGCCGCATGCAGCTCGACCAGGCCCGTCATGATCGGCGCCCACGCCGGTCCGAACTGTCCCCCACCGATCATGAACGTTGCCGTGCGGACGAGGTCGGGCCGGCGCGCCGCGACGGTCTGGGCGATGAGCGCCCCGAGCGAGGCGCCGAGCACGTGGGCCGGGCCGATTGCTTCCAGGACCGCCTCGGCGTCGTCGGCCATCTGGCCAACCGTCCAGGGTGGGGCTGGGCAGGCTGCGCCGGCCATGCCGCGGTTGTCGAAGGTGACCACGCGAAAGCCGCCGTCGAGCAGTCCGCCGACGGTGCCCAACGCCGACCACATCGCGGCCGGCTGGCCGGTGCCGCAGATGAGCAGCACCGTGCCCCGGTCACCGTCGCCGTGCACGTCGAACGAGATGTCGATGCCGTTGCGACTCACCAGATCCACGTCGCCCACTCCTCCCGAGGGTTCGACCGCAATCGGCGACGTTACCCCGCGCTCGCCGGGCGGCGACTCGTGAGGTCGTCGGCACCACTCGAAATGGTTCCGGCCCCTTGGATATACGCGCACGCGGTGATATATACTCCGCACCGTGGGCAAGCATCTGATCGACGTCGATGAACAGGCACTCGGGGCCGCTCGCGCCGAGCTCGGCACAACCACCATCAAGGACACGGTGAATGAGGCGCTTCGGCGCGCGACGACGGATCGTCACGACCGCGTTCGCGGGGCCCTGGATGTCCTGGCTGCCGCTCACCTCGAGGACCGCGGCGACGCGTGGCGCTGAGCCACCTGGTCGATACCAGCGTCCTCACGCGCCTGAACCGGCCGGCCGTCCGCTCCGTAGTCGAGCCCTTGGCGTGGGCGGGGCACCTCGCCAGGCCGACGATCTGTGACCTCGAGATCGGCTACTCAGCCCGCAACCGCGACGAGTGGGATCGCCTCGTCGGCGCGCTGGACGAGTTCGCGCCGGTCGAGACCACCGCCGCGCACGTGGTACGAGCCCTGCAGGTGCAGCGGCTCTTGGCGACACGCAGCCAACGAGGCCGCAAGGTCCCCGACCTGCTGGTCGCGGCTGCGGGCGAAGCGTTCGACCTCGTCGTCCTGCACTACGACGCCGACTTCGACCTCATCGCCGAGGTGACCGGTCAACCCTGCCAGTGGGTTGTGCCCCCGGGCACGGTCGACTGAGCCCGACGCCGGCGGCCGCAGCCGCCTTCGCTCGCCCGAGGTCAGGGCTTCGGCACGTTGGTCCAGAACGGGTCGGTGTGGGCCCAGCGGCTGCCGCCGACCGCGGTGAGCTGCACGACGCCGGTGCCGTCGAGGCGCATCTTGAACAGGTTGCTGCCGGTGGCGTCGTTGCGGTTGGGCTGGCGGGCCACGACGATCTTGGAGCCGTCGGGCGCGTAGGTGGCCTGGGTCTCGAAGGCCGACGTCTTGGTCACTTGCTTCAGGCCGGAGCCGTCCAGCTTCACCGTCCACAGGTCGGAGTCGGCGCCCTTGGAGCGGGTGAAGATGATGCGGGTGCCGTCGGGCGAGAAGGCCGGGAACGACTTCTCCCAGCTGTCCGAGGTCACCCGGCGCAGCCCGCTCCCGTCGGGGCGCACGGCCCAGATCTGGTACGTGCCGGACCGGTTGGACGAGAAGGCGATCCAGTTGCCCTTCGCTGCCCAGTCGGGATCACGATCGTCG